>NZ_QNQN01000070.1:0-283501 GCF_004103285.1 Pseudoalteromonas sp. A757 | reverse complement strand
CAATTTCCCTTGGTAATTAGCGACTACGACAAAGTCGCGTGGTAATTAAAGTACGACAAAATCGCTTGGTGTTAACAGGTTGAAAAGAATTTAGCCCAAATCTAGGCTGACAGTCACCGATTGAAAAACGGGTAACTGTCAGGTCAAGTCTGAGCTAGTACAGTTCACCTTAGCTCAATGTTAGACGACAACGCTTTTTTATTAAAGTTAATCCGATAAAGCGAGCTTATCAATCTCCATATGCTTTTTAATAAAGCGGATCAGATGCTTGTCTTTATTTGGGTCCAGCGGTAGATATTACCGTTCTAGATATTTGGCTAATACCCTTTCAAGCAAATAACTATACGCCAATCCACCTTGCTTTGATGTGGGTGAATGTAGTTCACTAGGGTCAACAAAATAACTTACCGCTTTATTAGCCTCTTGCAGTCTCTATACATAGTCATTGACAGCGGAAAAATGGTGACACCCGCTACTATTGCCTTCTTAACGAGCCAATTTATGGCTTGGATAAGTCCCAATTCGTTTTTCAGGTAATTTGCATGTTGAAATGACTAAGCTTGGCTGGTAACTTGCTAAAAATATTAAATACAGTTAGCTTGAATTTTGTGCTCATTTCTTTTGTGGATGAGTGAGATATTCAGGAATTCACGCTAATAAGCTGTTATGAATATTAAGGAAAATTATGTTGAAAGGCCTATATATATGTTTTTTGGTGTTTGCATTAGCTTCATGCAGCTCGACTAAAAATACATCTAGTCAAAACCTAGAGATGAATAACTCAATGGTATCGTCTGACTCCGAGTACGGCTATAGTCCAACCAAACCTATTGAACTTGGTGGTTTTCTCCGCGGAACAAAATACGAAGGAGCTCATATTGAATACTTCCAGAGCTTATTTGGACCCAATGGTGAGCAATTGGAAATAAAGCGCCTAGGTAGTTGTTGTCCATTCGAAGATTCATCTATGCCTTTCGGTGGAGGACTGTTGGATAAATATGAGCTGTCATATGAGGGCCTATCTGAGCCAGTTGTTATTCATGTTAATTTGTACAAATTTAATAAACCGATGGCTCCTAAAGGCTTTACTCTGAATTAGTGTGATTACGTCAAAATCGCTTGATACTTATACTGTCAGTATCCCTTGGTAATCACACTAAATTCTTTTCAACTAATTCAGGTTATCCACCTTTTAGCGCCGAAAGCTCCGCTTTCAGATTTAATATTTCTTGATTAAGTGCAGATATATGGATATCTTTTTGAGCGCTCTCTTCTAATAGTAATATTTTACTATTTTCTAGCTCTGTAATTTCTTGCTGCTGATATTGGTTAGTATGAGTGAGTTCCGCAACTGTTTTATGTAAACTGTCATTTTCGCTGACTAATGATGTTACTTTATCCTCTAAAGTGTTAGATAAGTTTCTTAAAGTGAAAATCTGAGTACTAAGACTATTGATACTCAACTTAGCTGAATCTAATTGACTCTCACATAGCTGCAAAGTACTTTTAGCAAAAAGACCATTCTGGCTAAGTCGAGAGATTTCAGTCTCACTAAGCGCTCTACTATATATTTGAACATCATCCAACACTGATGCGCTGTGGCTATATAAAGTGGACTTTTCCCACGTTGCAAACCGTAACCTTCTGCTAGTGTTTGCTATTGAACCATTACCCACATATTCTGTACCTCTTAACTCACCATTTCTATATAACTTTATATATTCACCTTCACGCACACCAGTAATAAAGTACCATTCATTGAGTGTAAGAGCTTCATAATCTCTAACGCTGACGGACTGCTTGTCTACTTCAACTCCAAATGTAAGCCCTTTGGAGCTTCTACCACTACAAATAGATAAATGCCACTCATTTGTTCCCGGTTTATCTCCACTGTGCCACTTATTAACTGCAGCACATCTGTTCCAATTACTAGTTGTGGGTTGGAGCTTTTTAACCCAAAATGCGACTGTAAAATCCCCATTATCAAAGTTTAAGCTTTCACTGTCAGGTATGATAGCTGTATCATTTACACCATCAAATTTTACTCCGAAATTATTCTTTCCCTGCGTAGTTACAGGGCCATTGTAAAATGTACCGTGATTTTCACCAACAGAGTCAATAACAGCTTGAGCATTGTCTAACTTCCACAAACTAACAAGCCCATCTGGGTTTTTATCTAATGCATAAGAAAAGAACGAGAAAAAGAATATTAAAATAATAAGAACTCTTGTAAAATAACCAGTTAAAAGCATAAAAATCCTATATAAAATTTTATATTTAAAATAATACACTTTAAAATTAATGAAAATCAACTAAAAGCTCATCGCAAATTCAAGTCCGAAGCAGCGAAAAATAGTGACGGTAGTGTTTAGAAACCGTAGTCATTTCAGTATTATTAAGAAAACAGGAATAACACATAACTGAATCTTTCGACTTCAACAAAGCATTAGCTGAACTTCAATCTGGTAAAGACTTAACTGGTGAAGATGGCATTTTAACGCCACTCATTAAACAATTAGCAGAAGCAGTCCTACAAGCAGAGCTAGAGCAATACTTAGGAATTGATCTACAACTAAATCGCAAGAACGGCACTAGCAAGAAAACGATTAAATCATCCGTAGGTCAATTTGAGTTTGAAGTGCCAAGAGACCGTACTGACTAGTTTGAGTCACGACTGGTTAAGAAAAATCAACCTGAAATTGACCAAAAAATACTATCCATGTTTACGTTAGGCATGAGCTATCGGGATATTCGAGGCCATGTGCAGAAGGTGTATGGTATTGAAATTCCAGAAGCCACCATTACAGGAGTAACTGACCAGCTAATTCCAGAGCTTAAAGCGTGGCAATCACGAAGTTTTGATACGCTGTATCTGTTTCATCTGGCTTGATGCTAGTCACTATAAAATCAAAGAGAACGGCCGCTACTTTAGCAAGGCGGTTTACACAGTACTTGGAATTAATATCGATAGAGAAAAGTAAGGAGGAAAATAAAGAGAAAATAAGTGACACCCACCACTATTAGCATCCAAACTGAGGAAGTGAAGTAAAAAGCATATAAACACTCCAGTAACTTTGGCCAAAAACGTTTATTGATAGGCCAATTTTTAGCGCCTAAGTGTATCTTTACACTAAAACAGGGTTATCGCGCACGACAACGCGCTGCAAATACAGCAGTAAGAAATTCTAGAATTGAGAATGTGAGTTTTACTAAGCCAGCAAGTGCTCGCAGTTTGTTAGGTTTGTCCGTCTTTGTTTTTGCAGTGTTTCACAGTAGGCAGTTATTGTTCGCTCTCAGCCCGCTGCGCCATGTGTTGTGGTTCAATAAACCGGACGCTGCTGCGTCAAATACGGCTGTCAAATTTGATCAATACCTAAAAATCAAATCTGACAGATTAACAGTAAGCCTTGTCTAAACTAGGCTTATATTTTTTTAGACTAGACTTCTGCAGCGACCACCGAAATCTCAACAAGCAATGCATCACGAGCCATGCTAGCTTCTACACAAGCGCGAGCTGGCGCATAACCTTCAGGAACCCATGCATCCCACACTTCGTTCATTTCTGCAAAATACTTCATGTCTTTAATATAAATTGTCGCAGAAAGAATGTGTTTGCGGTCGCTGCCTGCTTGAATAAGTAGCTCATCAACTTTCTCAAGCATGGTTTCAGTTTGTTCTTTAATTCCTTGTTCTGCGTCCTTACACACTTGGCCACATAAATAAATGGTACCATTGTGTTTTACAATTCGGCTCATTCGTTGTTTGGTGTCAATTCGTTCAATCACTGTTTTTCCTTTCTAATCGTTACTGTAATCGGCAAGTCTAGGCTGAAATGTTATCTTTTTTTAATAAGATGAGCCACTTGCTTGGTATTGGTTTTTATGAAAAGCAGTGGCGGTTAAGTACTACCCATACAAACCAAGATACATGGGAGAATTTTGAATTAAAGCAATTGTTATTAGCTAGAGCTCCAGTACCTTACGATAAGTTTCTGTTTTACTTACTTTCGCAAACGCAATACGTAATCGTTCGACAATGTCGGCTGGTAACTGGTTGTTCGTTGCAAGGTAACCTTTTACCGAGAGTGCTTCCACATCGTATAAAAAGGTAAAGTGGTCGGCAGGGAGGTTAAGCTCTATGGCCATGGTTTTGATATAACGTGGGTCATCAATCACTAAATCAACGCGATTTGCAACGAGTAACTCATATGACTTTTCGATGTCGCTGGTTTGAACAAAGTTAAACCCAAGTGTTTTAAGTGTGCCTTCGGCAATATCACCACGCTGAACTGCTATTTTGTATTGTTTGGCATCCTCAAGTGATTGAATTTTTATGTCCTCACGATAGCGGTTGGTCACAAACCCTAAATGAAACACAGCAACAGGACCAATCCAATGGAAGCTGTCTTCTCTCGCCGGGGTCTTTGCGATGCTATAAATCAAGGTATATTTGTCATGCTGTGCTAATTTAAAAGCTCTAGCCCAAGGGTAAATTGAAAACTGTCCCTCGAGTTCAGCCGCTTTTAAAATCGCTTTGACCAGATCGGTACTTGAGCCTGCAACTTGATGGTTTTCTATGGTTTGATTGGGTGGAGAAAGTTCCGTAACAACCTGTAATTTCGCCTGTAATGGCAACGGGCTAATCAGCAATATAAACAGTAGTAGACGTCCAACAACAGCATTCGTCATTACTAAACAACTCCACACGTTAATGCGTTAATCTATATTTAGCATAGATGGATTTTATTTTTCCGTCATTAACCATTCGTCGCAAAGCGATATTTATTTCCGTTTGTAACTCAGTTAGATGAGGTTGCAAGCGCATATGTACGGGTAATCGGCTTATTTCATAGCAAGACTGAAATTTGCGATACTTTGTTTGTTGTGAAATATAGTAGTCTGCTGTCACCGAACCAATCATGATGTAATCTAAACGATCATGTTCAAGCTGTGCGAGCAGTTCTTTCTCCGATACATTTTCATAAACTACTATTTTGTCTTCGCCTAAGTGCGCTTCAAAATTATCGTAACGATATCCTCTTACTTTGCCGACCAATGCGCCGTAAAACTGCTCAGGCTTATGCTTGCCCACACAGCGAGATTGATATCCAAGCAACACTTCTGTTGAGAAGGCATAGTCGATGCTGTAAATCCCTGGGACGTCTGCTTCGGCCCGCCACGCTTTGTTGATCCCAGGTTCAATATCTATTTTTCCTTGGTCGAAATAGCGCTGTCCTCTGGCGACAGAGAGCGGCATAAACTCAAATTGGTGTGAAGTCAGTTTTGCCAATTCTTGAAAAATGTCGACAAAAATACCTTTGGGCTTTCCCTGCTCTTCAAAATAGTAAGGAGGGTTAGCACCGTGATAGACCAATACGGTATAGGTGTTCGCCTGCGCTAAACCGCTTATTAGCAACAGAGTAAGCATTACTATTTGAAAACACCGCATCGCAATCTTCAGGCTAAAGTAAAGGTATCTTCATAATATGCATGATTTTTAAGCGATGCAATTAATCCTTTCCTGATACCGTAACGAGACAAATACATGAGGCTGATTATTTGCCACAAGCTATAAATATGGTGAATACTGCTTATATTGAAAATTGTCGACAATTTACGGTCTGGCTGGTTGACGTGCGCGTCAACCAGCACTATATTGTCTACAACTTAAATTACTAAGACTGGCTAACTAATGATGAGCTTTTTTGACGAGCAAGCGGTTACTTCTTCTGATAAAGCATTCTTTCGTATGCGTAAGGAAATTGTAGAAGGGGAAATAGCGGCAGGTTCTAAGCTCAGCGAAATGGAATTGTCGACAAAGTATGAGGTCAGCAGAGCGGTTGTTCGCGAGGCAATTAATCGCTTGGAGTCATGTCACTTAGTTGAACGTAAAGCCAATGTAGGGGCGCGGGTTGTTACTCTCACACCGGAAGGGTTAATGGAGCTTTATCAGATCCGTGAAGCACTAGAAGGGATGGCGGCAAGGCTTGCAGCACAAAACATGACTGACAGTGAAATTCAAGACTTAGAAGGTTTGTTGTCGAGTCAATTCGACGAAGTCAAAAATCAACATTCTTATTATCAAGAAGCGGGTGATCTCGATTTTCATTACCGCATTATTCTTGGCAGTAAAAATGCGAGCCTTATCTCAATGCTAGTCAATGGACTGTACCACTTGGTACGTATGTATCGCGTGCAGTTAGGGATGGCTGGCCCCCGTGTCACTACGGCATTTGACGAGCATAAACATATCGTCCGTGCGATCAGTAATCGCGACCCAGAACTGGCAGAAATACTGATGCGTCGACATATTCAATATTCTAAAAATAATATCGCAACCAAGTTAGCAAGCAATCAATCACACTTTTAAGAGAGAGCATCATCATGAGCGCAGGAAAAAAATTTCGTGAAGCATTAAAAGCCAATAAACCGCTTCAAATCGTAGGCACTATCAACGCATACAGCGCGATGATGGCAAAGAAAATCGGCCATCAAGCTATCTATCTTTCTGGTGGTGGCGTTGCTAATGCATCTTATGGTTTACCTGACTTAGGAATGACATCTCTAAATGATGTAATTGCAGATGTAAGTCGCATTACCTCGGCTTGTGATCTACCTTTAATGGTCGACATTGATACTGGATGGGGCGGCGCATTTAACATTGCAAAAACCATCCGAGATATGGAAAAAGCAGGTGCAGCTGCGGTACATATGGAAGATCAAGTAGCGCAAAAGCGTTGTGGTCACCGTCCAAATAAAGAAATCGTGTCAACAGAAGAAATGGTTGACCGTATTAAAGCAGCAATCGATGCGCGCACCGACCCTGACTTTTTCATTATGGCAAGAACAGATTCGTTCGCACAAGAAGGACTAGAAGCGGCGATTGAGCGTGCGAAAGCCTATGTTGCGGCGGGCGCTGATGGAATTTTTGCAGAAGCGGTACAAACTGAAGAACACTATCGTGCATTTAGCGAAGCACTTGATGTGCCCATCCTCGCGAATATCACTGAGTTTGGTAAAACAGAACTTTGGAACAAAGCTGAGCTGGGTGAGTGGGGCGTAGACATGGTGCTTTACCCATTGAGTGCTTTCAGAGCGATGAACAAAGCGGCGGAGCTGGTATATCAATCTATCTTAGAAAACGGTGATCAGAAAGCGGTACTCGATACCATGCAAACTCGTATGGATTTGTATGATTACCTTGGCTATCACGATTATGAGCAAAAGCTCGATGCATTATTCGCCGAAGGTAAAAATAAGTAAAAAATTAAAGCTGTTGAGGGTTGCTCAGCAGCACAAAATATCAATACCCAGCAGGTAAAAAATTCAGGAGACAATAATATGGCTAAAGTACTAAGTGGCGCGGGCCTTCGTGGTCAAGTGGCAGGAAAAACAGCACTCTCAACGGTAGGTAAGTCGGGCTCAGGTTTGACTTATCGCGGCTACGATGTAAAGGATCTAGCTGAAAATTGTCAGTTTGAAGAGGTGGCTCACCTTATCCTTAAAGGTAACTTACCAAATCAAGCTGAACTAGACGCTTATAAAAGCGAGCTAAAAGCAATGCGCGGTTTACCTCAGGCGTTAAAAGAAGTATTAGAACGTATTCCTGCTGATGCACACCCAATGGACGTATTACGTACGGGTTGTTCAATGCTTGGCAACCTTGAAGGTGAAGCAAGCTTTGATGAACAAGGTAAAGTAACCGATCGTATGTTAGCAAGCTTTCCAAGCATTATTTGTTATTGGTATCGCTTTAGCCATGATGGCGTTCGTATTGATGTGGAGACGGATGACGATTCAATCGGTGCACATTTCTTACACTTATTGCATGGTGAAAAACCAAGTGAGCTACATGAGCGTGTGATGCACGTATCACTTATCCTTTATGCAGAGCATGAGTTTAACGCATCAACCTTTACAGCGCGTGTTTGTGCGTCAACGCTTTCTGATATGCATTCTTGTATTACTGGTGCGATTGGTTCTCTACGTGGCCCACTTCATGGTGGTGCAAACGAAGCAGCAATGGAAATGATTGAGCGCTTTGAATCTGCGGATCACGCAGAGCAAGAAATGATGGGCATGCTTGAGCGTAAAGAAAAGATCATGGGCTTTGGTCACGCTATCTATTCAGAGTCGGACCCTCGTAACGAAATCATCAAACGTTGGTCTGAGAAGCTAGCAGCAGATGTGGGTGACACAGTACTTTACCCTGTATCTGTACGCTGTGAAGAAGTTATGTGGCGCGAGAAAAAACTATTCTGTAATGCCGATTTCTTCCATGCATCAGCTTATAACTTCATGAAGATCCCGACTAAATTGTTCACACCAATCTTCGTTATGTCACGCTTAACAGGTTGGGCTGCACACGTTATGGAGCAGCGCGCAGATAACCGTATCATTCGTCCATCGGCGGAATACACCGGCGAGGAGCTACGCCCAGTTCCTGCCATTTCTGAGCGTTAATCGAACACTGTTCGAATCTATTCTGGCGGTCGCCATGGCCGCCTGTTCTCCGTCACCGATTGTTGGAAGTTGTTATGAATACTCAATTCCGTAAACGTTTACCTGATTCTGAGCTTTGCTATTACGATACAAAAGAAGCGGTAGAAGCTATCAAACCTGGTAGCTACGAGACTTTACCTTATACCTCACGCGTCCTTGCTGAAAACTTAGTACGCCGCGCTGAGCCTGAAAAACTCAATGATTACCTTGAACAGATCATCGAGCGTCGTCGCGATTTGGACTTCCCGTGGTTTCCTGCTCGCGTGGTTTGCCATGATATTTTGGGTCAAACTGCGCTAGTCGACCTTGCGGGCTTACGTGATGCTATCGCTGAAAAAGGTGGCGATCCGGCTAAAGTCAATCCAGTCGTACCGACTCAGCTGATTGTGGATCACAGCTTGGCTGTAGAGCACGCCGGTTATGAAGAAGATGCATTTGAGAAAAACCGCGCGATTGAAGACCGTCGAAATGACGACCGTTTTCACTTTATCAACTGGACCAAAACGGCATTTAAAAACGTTGATGTGATCCCGCCAGGCAACGGTATTTTGCACCAAATCAATTTGGAAAAAATGTCGCCAGTTATTCAAGCGCGCGACGGCGTTGCCTTCCCAGATACGCTTGTTGGCACCGACAGCCACACGCCACACGTAGATGCACTTGGCGTTATTGCCGTTGGTGTGGGTGGCCTTGAAGCAGAAAGCGTAATGCTTGGCCGTGCGTCTTACATGCGACTACCGGATATTGTTGGGGTTGAAATCATTGGCAAACGCCAACCGGGGATCACCGCAACAGATATCGTACTGGCGATCACTGAGTTTTTACGTAAAGAGCGCGTCGTTTCTAGCTACTTAGAATTCTTTGGTGAAGGTACGCAAGACCTAAATTTAGGTGACCGTGCGACAATTTCAAACATGACACCAGAGTATGGCGCAACCGCGGCCATGTTCTACATCGATGAGCAAACCATTGATTATTTGAAGCTCACAGGCCGTGATGACGAGCAAATAAAGCTGGTGGAGAAATACGCTAAGCTGACAGGACTTTGGGCTGATTCTTTACAAAACGTACAGTACGAGCGTGTACTTAAGTTCGATTTGTCGACGGTGACGCGTAATATTGCAGGCCCTTCAAATCCGCATCGCCGCGTTGCAACTAACGATCTTGCCAATCAAGGTATCGTCAAAGAGATTGAAGCGCCACAAGATGGTTTGATGCCAGATGGTGCGGTGATCATCGCTGCTATCACCAGCTGTACGAATACCAGTAATCCACGCAATGTAGTTGCCGCAGGCTTACTGGCACGTAATGCCAATAAATTAGGACTTGCCCGTAAACCTTGGGTGAAAACGTCTTTTGCACCGGGGTCAAAAGCAGTACGTTCTTATATGGAAGAGGCAAAGCTCCTACCTGAACTTGAGCAGCTCGGTTTTGGTGTCGTTGCCTTTGCTTGTACGACTTGTAATGGCATGAGTGGCGCACTTGATCCGAAAATTCAACAAGAAGTGATTGACCGCGATTTATACTCAACGGCAGTGTTATCGGGTAACCGTAATTTTGACGGTCGAATTCACCCTTATGCAAAACAAGCCTTTTTAGCGTCACCGCCACTAGTTGTAGCTTATGCAATTGCAGGCACCGTGCGTTTTGATATTGAAAATGGTGTACTTGGTCGCGACCAAGAGGGCAATCCTGTCACGCTTAAAGATATCTGGCCAAGCGATGAAGAAATCGATGCGGTGATCAAAGAGAGCGTAAAACCAGAGCAGTTCCGCGCCGTTTATGAGCCAATGTTTGACCTCACGGTAGACTATGGTGAAGACAACGACCCACTTTATCAGTGGCGTCCAACGAGTACTTATATTCGTCGCCCTCCATATTGGGAAGGGGCACTCGCGAGCGAGCGTACCATGAAAGGCATGCGTCCATTAGCGATTTTAGGCGACAACATCACGACGGATCATTTATCGCCATCGAATGCGATTTTGGCAAGTAGTGCGGCGGGTGAATATCTGGCCAAGATGGGTTTACCAGAGGAAGATTTCAACTCATACGCCACACACCGAGGTGATCACTTAACGGCGCAGCGTGCGACATTCGCCAATCCTAAACTGTTAAACGAAATGGTGGTGGAAAACGGTGAAGTGGTACAAGGGTCACTGGCGCGTGTTGAGCCTGAAGGCAAAGTCACCAGAATGTGGGAAGCCATCGAAACCTACATGGAGCGTAAGCAACCGCTGATCATCGTTGCTGGCGCAGATTACGGCCAAGGTTCGTCTCGTGACTGGGCTGCAAAAGGTGTGCGTTTGGCTGGAGTTGAAGTTATCGCAGCAGAAGGCTTTGAGCGTATTCACCGCACTAACTTAATCGGTATGGGTGTACTACCACTTGAGTTTAAAGCGGGCACTACCCGTAAAACGCTTGAACTTGACGGTACAGAAACCTATGACGTTGAGGGTGAACCGGCACCAGGTGCTACTTTAACTCTTGTGATTAATCGTCAAAGTGGTGAGCGTGTAGAGGTGCCTGTGACTTGTCGATTAGATACCTTTGAAGAAGTATCTATTTACTCTGCAGGTGGCGTGTTACAACGCTTTGCTCAAGACTTCCTCGAAGCGGAAGGCGTATAACCATGAATCAATTTAAGCCACAAATTAAAATTCCCGCCACTTATATGCGTGGCGGCACCTCTAAAGGGGTGTTCTTTAATTTAACCGATTTACCCGAGTACGCGCAGCAACCGGGTGAAGCGCGAGATAACTTGCTGTTACGTGTGATTGGCAGCCCAGATCCTTATGGTAAACATACCGATGGCATGGGCGGTGCGACTTCCAGTACCAGCAAAACCGTGATTTTAAGTAAAAGCGACAAAGCCGACCATGACGTGAATTATCTTTTTGGTCAGGTTGCTATCGACAAACCATTTATTGATTGGAGCGGAAACTGTGGCAATTTAACGGCTGCGGTGGGGGCATTTGCAATCAGCAACGGCTTAGTCGACGCGAATAAAGTGCCAGAGAACGGTGTTGCTGTCGTTAAAATCTGGCAGGCGAATATTAGCAAAACCATAGTGGCGCATGTTCCTATCAGCAATGGAGAAGTGCAAGAGACGGGCGACTTTGAACTGGATGGCGTAACTTTCCCAGCAGCAGAAGTGGTGGTTGAGTTTATGGATCCAAGCGACCCAGACGTTGATATGTTTCCGTCGGGCAACCTCGTCGATACGTTAACTGTGCCTGATGAAGGCACTTTTGAAGTGACCATGATAAGTGCCGGGATCCCAACGCTTTTCTTCCGTGCTTCCGATTTAGGTTATGAAGGTACAGAGTTACAAGAAGCGATTAATGGAGACTCCGCTGCACTAGAGCGATTTGAAAAGATCCGTGCTTATGGCGCAGTTAAAATGGGTTTAATAGGTCATATTGACGAAGCGAAAGTTCGCCAACATACCCCAAAGATTGCTTTTGTTGCACCAGCTAAATCTTATGCAGCATCGAGCGGTAAAGCGGTGGAAGCCAATACCATCGACTTAAACGTTCGCGCCTTATCTATGGGTAAACTGCACCATGCGATGATGGGCACTGCCGCTGTGGCGATAGCAACCGCGGCGGCAATTCCTGGCACCCTAGTTAACGAAGCTGCTGGTGGCGGTGATCTTAACTCCGTAACCTTTGGACATCCGTCAGGCACCTTAAAGGTTGGCGCGCAAGCACTACAAGAGTCTGGCCGTTGGCAAGCTAAAAAAGCCGTTATGAGCCGCAGCGCTCGCGTGCTAATGGAAGGCTTTGTTCGCGTCCCAGAGGCGTAACGCCCACTAAATTAAAGGCTCTGTTCCCAAGAGCCTTATTCTCAATATAATAAGAAAACTCCCGAGTTATTGCTTGGTCGTGAAGGTGTGCCAGTCGCCTGGCTACGTCTGTGGTATCTATCAAGCGAACTCGTAATATAAAAAATCATAAGGATAAGATGATGTTTGAAGCTTTACTTTCTGTGGCAATCACAACCGCGGTGTTACTTGGCTCCCCCGGACCCGCGCCACTTGCACTTGCGGCAGCTGGCGCCAGCCAAGGTGTGAAAAAAGGTTTCCCGTTCTTAGCTGGTATTTTGGCGGGATTGTTAGTAGCAGTGATCTGTGCGGCTACGGGAGTGGCTGGATTGCTGGTAAGTCAGCCTCAGGTGACGCTTGTGCTAAAGTGGCTTGCAGCGGCCTACTTAATTTACGTCGCCTATAAAATTGCAGCGAACAACTCGGCGCTTGGTAATACTGGCGCACAGTTACCTAGCTTTAAAGACGGGTTTATTCTTAACCTCCTTAACCCCAAAGCCTACGCGGCTTGCATCGCTATTTTTGCGACTGCTTCGGTGCCTGCAGGCTCAAATCTAGTTGCTACGTTACTTGCCGCTAGCGTGTGCTACGTGGTGGCGATAGTGGTCGACACAATGTGGCTGGCATTAGGTGGTGTGATTTTTAAAACACTGAATGATGAAACCATACTCAAGCGGATCCGAATGGGTTTTGCGCTGGTTTTAGTGGTGCTTGTTCTTTACGGTTTATTTGTCGTTTGAGGTTGATGGGGAGTCACAGTCATAGCTTTTAGGCTTGAATAGGTGTAACAATCTGAGTCACGCATTAGTCACTCAGAAGGGCCAATTATCATCCCACTTGGTGAAAATAACGCCTCTATAAGTGATATTCGTGTTGAACTTTCGGACTCGACGCTTGTTTTGAGAACGTTAAGAGCGGGTGCTTTAACCTTGCGGTGTAGCCTATTTCTCAGGAAGAGTGGCAGTGCGTTGTTCCTTTGTATTCTATATAAAAAGCATCGTCGCAATAATAATGAAGCTTAAAGTGTGTATTTATGGAAAGTAAACCAAAGTATTTTCGCTGGCAACTTGGCAGACAACAGTCGGGTTATCAAAAAATGTTACTAGCAACCGCGATGTGGCCAGTTAAGTTTGATATGTATTTACTGAAGTTTCCGACCGGATGCGAAGTACCACTGCATACCGATAAAGTCGTTTCAGGGAAACATTTCAGGCTAAATATAGTTTTAAAGCGGGCGAAGTCAGGAGGTGAATTTAAGTGTAAAGCGCCGCTTTATAGCAGCAGTCGCATCAAACTTTTTAGACCCGATAAATCAGAGCATTCTGTTTCAAAAGTAGAAGCGGGTACTCGAGTGTTGTTAAGTATCGGCTGGGTTCGTTAGCGCGACTAGCTCGGCAACTTGATAATAATGCATGTTCCGGAATTAGACTCTGTCTCACATTCAATTGCACCATTAAAATACTGAGTGACAATAGCGAGCGCAACACTTAGCCCTAAGCCCAAGCCTTTTTGTGTGCGATTACCGACGACAAAGGGATCAAATATTGTATCTTTGATTTCATGTGGAATACCTCCGCCGTTGTCGGTGACTTTAATCGTATATCCAAGCTTTGAGGCCTGAGCCGATATAATCACGCACGGGCTTTGTACTGAGTTATCAGTAAAGGCGTGGTAAAATACGTTTTCAATCACAGGTTGGAAAACCTGCTGTAACAACCTTTCAGGCGCGGTGATAGCAAGTGCCTCAGGTATGTCTAGGGTGATATCAATGTGTGGGTGTTGATTGGCAAGCTCACTCACACATCGTGTGATAAGTGGCTGTAAGTAAACAGGCTTTACCTCTCCTTCAAATCCAGTATTGGTGATTATTTTGAGCTTGTCGATAATACCAGTTATTCGCTCTGTACTATTGACGACGAGCTTGGCACAACTCTCGATATTTTCTATCGAATGTAATAAAGCAGACTTGGCGATTTCATTTTTATTGACCCTTTGTCTTACCCCTTCAACAAGCAAGAGCTGGTTACTTGAAGCTGTCATAGCGACGCCAATCGGTGTGTTAATCTCATGGGCAAGCCCCGGGATCAATCGCACCAGCGTTGCTGACTTTTCAGCGTTTATCAGGCGTTTTTGAGTCTCGCTGAGTTCACTAATCGCGTTATTAAGTGCTTTGTTTTTTTCGATTAACTCTTCAGTTTGGCTTTTTACCTCTGTATTTAGATAATCAATAATACTTTTACGGATGGCCGAACGAGAGTTGTACAACGCGATGAGACTAAGCAATAGCAAGATAAAACAAACAAACGCAGCGCCATAATAAGACTTTACCTTTTTATTGCTGCTTGCAAGGAGTGAGCTGAAATCCTGTTCTCTGCGTTCTAAAAAAGCATTGATATGGGTCATTATTTGTACTTTACTTTGTAGGTAAGCCTCGCTGTACAAAACCTTGAGGGCCTGCTGATTTTTCCCTGCAGCTACGAGTTCAAAGGCTTCACGCTCAAGTAACACGAGTGCTTCACTTTTATCCTCTGCACTTCGCAACATAGTTAATTCATCCGTAGAAACTCCGTTTTCTAATAATAATGTCAGCAGCGCTTTTGGTGCTTCTTTTTCAAATGGTGCTTGACCTTCTTTGACCAGCAACATATCCCAATAGACGCGGTGCAAATGCTTAGGGCGGGGGGAAGTGCCGCTACGGATCGTTAAGATCTCATCGAAAAATTGTTTAAACTTAGAGTTGCCTGTGGCGGCATAAGCCCGAGCCATCATGGTGAGTTGATCTGAGCTGAGTCTTAACTCTTGGGATAATCGAACAAGATTAAAATTTCTTTCTATTTCTTGCTCTTGCGCTTCTTTATTGATGAATGCCAAAAATGTGAACACTACAGAAAGAAAAAACAGCAGCATGGAGAGCGCTGATATATGGTAGAAGTACTTAAAGCTAAACGACTGACTTGGGTGGAGTATGTTGCTTTGACTAGCTGCCATGTATTCAACGATTTTGGACTCGAATACGTAAAGTATAGTTAACCAGAGCTCAGAATAACAACTTGTTCTCTAGCCGTTGTTATTCCAAGTTTTGGCTGTTTGATAGGCTTAGTCGAAGGTAAGTACGACTCTGCCGTTAATATCACTATTGAGCATATCGTCAAATACATGATTTATTTGCTCAAGTGGTTTGGTTTCAATAATGGCCTTTACCTTGCCCTCAGCGGCAAACTGCAAGCATTCAGCGAGATCTTGGCGGGTACCAACGATGCTGCCAACCACACTAATACCTTTAAGCACAGTATCAAAAATGGGAATAGGCATTTCTTCTGGTGGTAAACCAACGAGTACGCATGTACCGCCTCGCTTCACGCTGTTAAATGATGTGGTAAATGCAGGCTTCGAGACCGCAGTACAAACTACGGCTTGGACGCCCCCTAGTTTATTTTGCATCCACTCCGCGGGATCGCTGTGTTTGAAGTCGATACATAAATCGGCACCAAGATCTTTTGCCAGTGCTAATTTTGATTCGCCAGTGTCAACCGCAACCACATTCAGCCCCATCGCTTTGGCGTATTGAACTGCTAAGTGGCCAAGGCCACCGACTCCAATAATGGCGACCCAATCACCAGGTTTCGCTTTTGATACTTTGAGTGCTTTGTAGGTGGTGACGCCCGCGCAGAACAGAGGTGCTGCATCGACAAATGATAAGCCTTCAGGGATTTTTACCACATAGTTGGCATCGGCTTTACAGTACTGTGCGTAACCACCATCGACGGAATAGCCGCTATTTAACTGCTCCGGACATAAGTTTTCGTCGCCTTTGAGGCAGTGTTCACAATGACCACAGGCGCTATGTAGCCAAGGTACACCGACTCTATCACCAACGGCTAGGTGTTTAACATCGTCAGCTTTTTCGATAATTGTACCCACACCTTCGTGACCAGGCACAAGTGGTAATTTAGGCTTAACTGGCCAATCGCCATGGCAGGCGTGTAAGTCAGTGTGACAAACACCACAGGCGGCTATTTCAACGATGACCGACCCGTGAGTAAGTTGCGGTTTCTCAATTTCTTGAATTTCTAACGGTTGTTTAAATTGGTGCACTAACGCTGCTTTCATCTCTTTGCTCCTTGATTGAGTTGATAGTAGCTTAGCAGCTATAACTAGGAACAATTTGATCCGAAACAACGAATAAGGTGAGAGTAAACAAAAATGGCGAGCATAATGCCCGCCATTTGATTACTTGATTACAAAGAGTAGTGGGTTATTTTCTTCTACGTAGCAACGCCAGTGGTGCCGCTAGTAGTAACCAAAATAGTGAACCACTTGAAGAGTTTGATGGTGCCGGTGTCGGCGTTGGATCTGGAGTCGGCTGTTCTGACTCTTCATCCATTAAGTTTGTTACCTCGACCATAATTTTCGTAGGTTCAGATACATTACCACCGGTATCAGTCGCCACAACCTCAAGCTCAACGCTTTCTAGTCCTGAATCAAAGTCTAGTTGTTCGCTATTGGCGACAATGACCTCTCCCGATGAATTAACTGTGATTGCTGATGAAGAAGAAGCAATAACAATAAACTCGGAAACCGGGTTTGCAAAGTCAGATGCGTATTCAACCTCTAGCTGTCCAATAACAGTGTCTACCGCAGTGTTTTCCTCGACAGAGAATGCCTGATCTGCGGTAATGATTGGTGCTTTCTTAGACTCTTCTGATGGAGAGACAACAACAGGCACCGCTCCATTACTTGATAGCATCATGAAGTCATGGTCGGAGAAAGTTAAGTTTGCTGATTCGCCAGGAGCTAGCTCTGTTACCTCATTACCAGCATCATCAACTAACATCGCTAAGCCTTCCGCTTCAGTTGTAGCTGCTTCCATCGCTGGTGCTTTTATCATAAAGCTATTTGCGAAAGCTTCATCTAATGAGTTAGAAGGGATTGGTGTCCAGGTTTCCTCTTCTGTGCGGAAACGAATTTTCGCTTCAACTCCAGTCGCGACTTGCTCGGCTGTAAGACCAAATGCGCCGGCACAACTGCTCATAGTGACGAAATTATTACCTGATGCAAAATGAATATTAGTAATTGAACCGCTTGCTGAGCCATACGGGTGAGTGAATGTAATAGCACTACCAGACAAGAAGTTGCCAAACCATTCTCGTTTACCGTTTTGAACTGTTACATCATAATTACCATCTGGAGAAGTTTCGCCTTTTGCTGGTAAATCAAAGTCGGCCATAAAGCCGCCCTGATAAGTGTGAATTATAGGCTGATTAGTAATCATAGTAGTAAACAGCATATAACCACTCTCACAGACACTTGCAGGAATTGAAAGCGTTTCCACTGATGCACCAATTATATCCAAGCGTTCACTATCGCCAGCTTCATCTTTAGCAACAGTTGGAGCAAAAAACGGCTCTAATGTAGCGGCACCAGTATTGGTTAATACGTGTCTAGCGCCCTTATCATCAACTACAGGCATGACTTGTGCGTTAGCGGCAGCCTTAGGTAGTACATGATAAACCAAGTGCAGCGCTTTTTCGTCGCCAGACATGAAGTTCAATGCGCCATCAAGCTCTAATGTTGTAAGGTCGTGTGTAGCATCCAAGAATGCCATGTTAGCAGAGTTTAATGTCCACTCAGGCAGTTTAGAAGGATCTATGGTTGCCGTAACTTCAAACGAAATGGTTTGTCCTGCAGGGATCGTTATCGACTCAGGATAAGTCATACTAAGCGCGCCGCGCTCAGCATCATCGGCAAAACGCTGCTCATAAGCTAGAGTATAGGTCTGCTCTTGATTCGAGAAGTTTTTAACGACTACCTTTTTGGTGATAGATGAGGTTTCTGATAGTGAAACCAAGCCAAATGACAGCGCCGCTTGCATCGTATCTTCAGCCCAAGCTGCAACAGGCAGGTTCGCTGCTTTTTCTACATCTACAAGTCCAGAGCCTATATAACTGATTGGTGCAAGCGCTGCATTTGGGTTTTGCGAACGAGGTTCAACGGTTACATCTAAGTTTGCGGAATTCATTAATGTCGCTTTTAACTCAAAGCCATTGCGGTTAGGCAATGCCTCCTTAAGCATACTCATGGCACCGGCTGTAATAGGGCCTGAGAATGATGTGCCGCTTGCCGGTGTGAGTCCATCACCAAGACCTGGGTGTGCAGTCATAATGCTAACGCCCGGGGCTGTGATTTCTGGTTTTAAGCGACCACTAATTGAAGGTCCGCGAGAGGTAAATGATGCAATCATGCCTTCTTTAAGGATGACTGTGGCGCTTACATTATAGGCAACATTGTTTCCCGCCAATAGTTGTTCTTTTAGTGCCTTACCTTGACTGTAGCTTAAACCAATTGTTGGTATTTCAATGCCAGGAGCACTTCCGCCAGGCTCGGTTGGGCCACCACCCTCGACATTGTTGATTATCATCACTAGTTTAGCGCCTTTCGCTTGGGCATTTAGCACTTTCTGAGTGAAATTACAGGCTCCTCGGTCAACAAGGACTGCTTTGCCTGTAAAATCCACATCGTCTGCAAAAGGATCACAAGCAACAGAGGTTGCCTCTCCTTTGTCGTTTTTTTCTGTTTCTACGAACGCCAGTGGTGTGGTTGTGCTGTCGAACTCAAACTCATCAAAGCCTTCTGGGTTGAAGCTTGCCGCACCTGCTTCAATTGTTTCTCCCATTAATGTTGCTAAAATCTGTTGACCTTTAATGACAGAGTGTTCCATTGCACCTACTGATAGTGCATTGTCAGTTGTACTTGGACCACCAACGATAAATGGTGTTGGGCCATCATTACCCGCTGAAATAACAACGTTAGTGCCAAGCATAACCGCTTTATCAATCAGTTCTTGAACGGCACCTGCGCGGTTATCACCAAAGTCTCCGCCTAGTGACATGTTTACGACGTCGACGCGGTCAGAAATATCGCCATCGCCATTTGGATCCATTGCAGACTCTAATGCTAGAAGCTGCGCTAAACCCGGGCAGCTATCATTATCACAAACTGAATAAACAAATAACTCTACATTTGGTGCGATCCCCGTTACTGAATGGGAAACGTGTGTACCATGGTTAGTGCCAGCATCAATCGGATCGGGATCGTTATTGATGAAGTCATATCCACCCAGAACTGAGCCTTGTGGCCAAGCGGGTGTATCGGCTGGATTACTTGCTGCAGCCTCATAAGCAGCGGCTGTACCTGCGCCACCAAAAGCTTTGTGTGTGTAGTCAATACCGGTATCAAGTACTGCAACACGAACGCCCTCGCCTGTCGCTTCCCCTGAAGCTACTAAAGGAGTTGCTTTTATGTAGTCTGCACTATCAGCTACGGTCAGTTTGTAATCATATACTGGTAATACAGAATCGACTTGCGGATTTGCAAGAAGTTTGTGAACTTCAGATTCTTCGCCATTAACAACAATAGCATTTGAGAGTTTGGATGTTTTGGCGACAACCTGCAGCGATTGACTTACTGAAGCAATTGCAGCTTCAACGCTTTGCTGAGACTGCTGAATACTTGATATCGCATTTTGAGCGGCAACGCCAGCCAAGTTTTGTTCTGCAATTGAAGGTGTATTTAATTTTACTAACCATGTAACGACGTTTTGAGTAGATTTCCTTGTCTGTTTGTTTCTTAAATCGGGATGTTGGCTTTGTAAAGAAGGTTTGTTTTCAAAGTTATATTGATCGTACGTAGCAGCGGTAACTGTAGAAGACGATAAAGCAGTCAATACAGCGATGGTGAGTGCTGACTTGTTTAGAGTTGACATCGGATTTCCCCATCAGACTTGTTATGGTTTTAATTGTTTTATTTACATCCTATTTCAGGAGTTGAACAAATATAGTTCCTTTTTGGGTGTCATTTCAACTTTTTGTTACGAAAAATAGAATTTAATTTGTGGTTGTTTTTATTAAAAGGTTAATTTTTACTGTGTTTTTAATAGCTTTCAGTGATGTAGATACTTACTCTTGCTAGGAATGAAATTATGATGGAGCGTACTGTTATGGATTTTATGGATATATTTTGTTCAAATCATTTATGTTAAGTCGTGAACGTTTTCTGCAAACGGATGCAGCTTCATAGCACTAATTTTGGTGTATAAAAAGTATTTATTAACACTTTTTATCAGGCTGTATGAGATCGCTAGGCCGCACTAAAGGCTACTTTTTACTTAACTATTTGAATACGTGAGTATGGTAGTAGGTTGAGGTTTTTATTGCACTGATAACAGTAACCCCCTCGTTATCGTTTAGTCGTTTGAGAATTAACTTAATTGACCTTAAGATATGGAGATTCAAATGTTTAATTAAGGAATTACATGCTTAGACTCTCGGTAAGTGAAAGCGTACACCTTAGCAAGTTTGTTACTATGGAAAGTACTGCAGACAACAGCCAATTCATAATAAGCAATTCGCTTTCGACTCACCAATCTCAATTCGTTGATACCGATTTACGCTATTTAACTATCCATTCGGGTAGTGAAATAGTTGGCTTTATTATTTTAGCTATTGACCCAGATCGAAAAAGTGTTGAGTTTCGCCGTATCGTGGTTGCCAAAAAGGGACTGGGAATAGGGCAAGAAGCGATAAAACAGATGGAAAAATACGTGTTAGAAGAGTTGCGTATAACACGTATTTGGCTGGATGTTTTTGCAGATAATACGCGAGCACAGCATATATACCAAAAGCTTGGATATCAGCAGTTCGATACGATGCCTTTCGACAATAGAGTCCTGTTATTATTCGAAAAGCACTTACACTAATGTCTAAAACAAGTAACGAAAATTATCAAAATTGGTTAGCTGTATATGGGCGGTTAGTGGACTTCTCACTCGAGGATTGGCTTCTTATGGCTCCGTATATAAAAATCGGCCATATCACAGCCGATACGATACTATTCGAACAGGGTGAGAAAATCTCGAGTGTTTATTTCTTATTAGATGGATATGGACGTTATTTCTACCTAGATGAAAAGGGCAATGAACGGAATAAATCTTTGCTACAAAAGGGCGGGGCATTCTCTTGTTTATCTTGTTACCTGGAAGCACAGCCGAGTCCATTTTCAACGCAAGCGCTAACAGACTGTGTTATTGCCGAAATTCGCTATGCTGACTTAGTCACAATATCTGAGCAAAACCTCAACTGGGGACGGTTTGTACGCAAGATTTATGAGCAGTTGGTACTTAAAAAAGAGAAGCGAGAAGCGGCGTTACTTCAGTTAAGTGCGAAGGAAAGGTACTTACGCTTTACCCAAGAAAATCAAGCGTTAAGCCGTTCGGTTGCTTTGCGTCATATCGCGATGTACCTTGGGATCACGGATGTATCACTGTCGAGAATTAGAAAAGAGCTTGGCTTAACATAGGTTAAGGCACAGCAATAAAATTCGCATTACCTTATCTCTAATTATTGTCCTAAAGATAAGGAATAACATCATGAAAAAGTTACTGCCTCCTATTTTACTGTTTTTATTTGTCATATTGATGCCTGTGGGGTGTTGGTTGGCTGCAGCGCCACATTTTATTTATTACCCTTTCAATCTATTAGGGTTAGTACCGATTGCTTTGGGGTTTGCACTGGCCAAGTCGGGCAGCACGATATTCGCGAAGGAAGAGACCAATATTATGACTTTCAATAAGCCTGATAAATTGGTGGAAGTTGGGGTATTTCAATATACCCGCAACCCCATGTATCTGGGCTTTGTCATTGCATTACTAGGCTATGCTGTATTGACCGGTGGTGCACTTGTGTCATTTTTGTTTGTGATTACTTTTTTACTTATCGCCGACAGATGGTACATTCGGTTTGAAGAAAAAATGATGGAACAAACTTTTGGAGATGCGTATTTACGCTATCGAGGTCGAGTGCGTCGCTGGCTTTAAATTCCAAGCATAGATGAGGATAAAATGGTGCAAGATATTGATTATTCAAAATCCCTACAAACAATTGTTGGAAAAGTAATTAGAGTGTACCAATCTGGAGACATGCTTACTCAAGACCACCAACCTCAGCGACTCAATATTGAAATAAACGATGCGCAACAGGTCGTGCGGATGTGGTGGGGATAGTTCCACCCAGTTTGTATATTGATTGGCGAAGGCGGTGTATTTGGTCCAGTTAAAGTATTTCTTTCCGGCAAGCTATTTTGAGTAAATCTATTTGAAGGAGCTATGATGTCACACTCAAGTTGTAATTCGGTCCAATCCCCTTGCATCAGAAAGTGTTGTTTGGATGATAAGGATGTGTGCTTGGGGTGCTTTAGAACGTTGGATGAGATTACCAGCTGGACAAGTTACAGCGAAGATGAAAGGCTTGAAGTCTTAGCGCATTGTACTAGGCGCAAACGACAATATGCTCAAAAATATAAAGGAAATTAAATGAAATTGATGATTGGGACCGAACCAACTTGGTCATCAAGAGCGCTGTTATGGGCAAACTATTTCCAATCTCGAATCATCAATAGAGACTTTTAAACTGAAATTCTATTGATGGTTTTTCACGTATAAAGTGCCCAGAAGATTTATTTTTCCATATCACCCAAAACCTGAAGTATCCATGTTGATAAACTTGAAACTTAACACTAACAAATAGTTACATTTTTGGTTGAAAAATACCTATTTATTGCCTTTACTTAAACTTCATTCTGTAGACAACTTTATATTCATATAGATAGGGAAGTTAGTATGAGACATGTCCACACAAAATTATCTGCTTTGTTTTTCTGTACAGCTCTTGGTGGTTGCGGATTAACACCTCAAGAAGCTGGGGTTGTTGGGGCGATAGCTGGGGCGAGTGGTTCCTACCTGTCTACCCATACAGTTACAGGTGAAGTTTATCAAGTTTATTACTTAGGAGTGTTTGATCCAATAAATCAAATTTCTCCCACATTTTACAGAATAACGGTTAGAGGCCAGTCTAATCTACTCAGTGACATGAAATTTGCTTCGGGTTGGGTTCCTGCGGAAGCGATTGATACGTTAACCAGTAAAGTGGAAATGACAAACCAAGGGTTAAGTGCAGATGCTAAGGGTGGGACTCAAGTAACCAGTGCTAGGCGAAAGTTCGTATTAATGGGGCCTGAAGGGGTTAGAGAGGGCCCTGAAAACCACCGTCTCGTTATCGTTATGGGATCCACACCTCACAATTTCTTTTCAGCTATCGATAGCGCGATGGGAGATTTACTAAGTTTTGAGCAGACCAAAGCAAGTGATCCGATCAACCGCCGCTTGATGGACGAACTTTTGTCTATAGCGCAAGAAAGACAGCTACTCGAAGGCTTTTGCCGCAACTCACCTAGTTTATGTGCAGAAGGATAGAAATGATGAAGATAAATAGATTAACACTGCTTCTCCCTATTGCGATGATGATAACTGGGTGCTCAACTTTATTAATAGAAGTCGATGTTTATAACGGTCCACTAAATAGTCAAGCGCCTGAACGTTTAGATCAAGTTGCTGCAATGGTTAGCGCTGCTAGGCCTATGCTGGGTTTTATACGAGATACCTATCAATGTGACGATGAATTAAACCCTGTATCGTCAGAGTTATGTAGAAGGATTGATCCCATTGAAGTGGATAGCTACCGTACATATCTAGGGGCAGGAGTTTATCCCGAAAATGAAAGGAAAATAACCTACTATCTTGCCAACGAAATACTACACATGTACACCAATGAGCAGACTGCGCTGCAAGTTTTCTATCACGATTACGAGCTACTGATTCGAAAGCTTCAATATCAGGAGGAGGTTTACGACAAATACCTTCCAAGTGAAGCGGGGGATGCTGAGTTTATTGAGAGGATTTTTGCACAAAAGTCTATTGAAAAATCCAATGAAATCAATGCGGTAAGGTTTTTCATTGCTCCCTCAAAAGAGGGGGGAGGTACCAACTTCAGCACTGTGTTTTGCAAGTCAGAACGTAAAGGTGACTGCACAAGTCGGAAAATACTTTCAAATTTAGAGCAAGATGAAAGCCTGCGCAAAGAAATAAAAAGTTTGCTACGCGAAAATCAGTTTAAAGAAGAGAAAGCACAACAGATTTTAGATAAGTTACGGGATCTTGGTCAATCTTTCGATGCTGCATGGCAAGCAGTGAATGGAAGCGTACTCGCAGCGGCTAAAACTGCAATTTCACTAAATGAAATGGAACAAAGTGGCGGTGATATACCATTCAAACCGGGAGAACTAGCCGAGTTAAAAAGTTGGCTACTTAACATATTTAAAGAAAAGGTTGATCTGGTTAAGGTAAAGGCATTAGGACTTCAAAAATGCCCCTCTGATTTAGAAACAAGCGCTGACCTTATGGCATATGCAGATTGTGTGATTGCTGCACAAAATGCATTGGCCCCGTTAAATATTACTTCGCCGGCCATGGAGCAGCGGGTGGCAAAAGCGCCTGATGATGGTGGCAGGCTGGAAGGTAAAATGACCCAACTTCCTGATCAAGAGTTGATTTTGATCAGAGGATTAGGAACTGATGCTAGTCGGGGTTTAGAGGCTGTGATACATGATTATAAAAAATTTTACTATCGTGGCTGCTATGAAGAAAAAAAGCCTAATTGTGAGTCTGCCGAAGATGTAAAGCGTGAATTTCAATCTGACTTAAAAAGCTTTTCAGAGAAAATATTATTTCTAGCAAATAACCTTGTTTTACTTCATGGTAATGCAAATCTTGATGATGACAGTAACAGTGGTGAAAATAACCCGCAACGAATTAAGAAGTTTATAGCCGTGCTTCAGGCGATAGGAAATTCAACCAAGGTACTCACTAATGACATTGAGAGACAAAACCAGTTTACTACACGGAACAATGGTGACAACGCGAAGTTGCTGAAAAATGCAATTTCAAACACCATAAGGTCAGAGGCTGGAATAACTAATGTAACCGAAGATTTGGCGCTTTGGTTAGATAGCGAAGAGCGTTTGAAGCCCTATACAACATGTGTTGCTAATAATAGATCTCGCTGCGATGTTTTAGAGCGTTTAAAGACGACATTGAGAACAAGTTGTCTAACGGTAGAATCTGACGATACAGAGATGTCGGTTAATTGGCGTGCCAAGAATATAACTAACTGTATTAAAAGTAACTACCCAGATCCAGCAGGTACAGCTCCTGAGTCACTGAGTGAGATGAAGGAGGTTTTGGAGAATTATCTGTCTCAATTGCAAGAAGCAACTACAGAACATAACTTACCTAGTTTTGATGAAAACGACCAGTTAAACAGCGAGCTTAATACTGAGCAAGTATGGGATAGCTTAATGTACCATCTCGCAGTGGAGCGGGTGTTGGCGGATAAACGCGGAGACACAGAGCAAGTTAAACAGCTCAATAAAGCGTTGGAAACCGCGAGATATTTTCGTTCAGAAAATTCATTTCTTCGGGCAACTTCAGATGCGATCAGGATGACAATGAGGTCAACGACCTTGTTGAATGAATTTGAGCTTATACAAAGAAAGAAGTTCTTAAACAGAAGTCTTGTACAATCAAGTAATGCCATTTTACAAGAGTTAGACAACCAGAACTGGCACAATATAAACCGTGTTGCTGTTAAAGGTGGCGGGGATGTTAATTATGTGGTTGCTAAAGATGACATAGGAAACTGGTATATCAAGCAGTATTCTGAAGATAAGAAAGAAATGATTGACTCAATAAAAAGCATTGCTCTTTTTAATATCAAAAAGTCAAATATCTCTAAGCTGGCAACTTACGTACCAAGCGGAGTGAGTGAGGCTGCTACTCAATCAACAAGTGAAAAAGTGTATACATCTTTTTTGTCTCAACATACCTTACCGCTGAGGAATGAGTTAGTGAAACAAATGGCGTTTTTAGCTGATTTAGAGAAGTCTGACACTCATACGGATAAGCCATTTTTAGGACTAGAAGACGCACAGAAAAGTACCGAAAAGATATTAGAAAATACGCAAGAGCTTAAGAGTAGTAGAGGTCAAGTTGCGAATGGCGTTTTAGAAAATATTTATTTGCTGGCGAGATTTTACGAAGGACTTGGCGACTGCGCTGATGATAATGCGAGTAAACAGGAACAATGCTCATCAACTAAACAGCAAATAGCAAATAAAGTTAAAAATAGTGTAGCGATAATGCGTCAGCATACTGCTCAGGTCGAGCCTTTTGTACTTGCATTTATAGGTGCTATACAAGATTAACGTCATTACATTGCAAAACGTCTATAAGATTATGTTTGATATTAACATCGATTCTAGGATTTTCAATTCACTCTAAATGCGTGATAGTGTTCATTATAATGACCTAGAAATTGCGAAGCACAATCAAGTCATAAAATCCCATTACTCGTTACTTTAAAGTTCGATCCTGTCCTGAAAGCGGGGGGGCAGCATTTGGATATAAAACGGGTAAATTCAAAGCGCATACCGCTTAATAAGCATGAATGCTTATTACTGTGCTTCTAGTAGTCGGTTTGGTGTTTTTTGCCAAAACTTATTTCTTACATCATCACTGAAGCCCACTGTGGACAAATTAAACTAGGCAATAATCAAAAATTGCGGCGCAGAGGTCAGTTTTAGCGTAGAGCGCATCAAATGTTAAAAGCAAACTTTGGGCAATATAGATGAGCTACACAGATAGATCGTTTTAAAAGTGAGCTAAATAAAAAGTATGATATGTTTACTCATGCTGATCTCTATTGCTTAGTTATTTGCTAGAATAACGCGCTTTCTGGCTTTTATAATGTTAGCTCAACCTGTTCGGATAATTAATGCCCTGCTATCAGCTAAATTTAGCGATGAGCGTGAATCATTCTGAATAGATCAAATTTCTATTTAAAAGGAAATGAATGTTTTGCATAATAGTTACAACTAGCCTGGATTTGCTAAGTACATTTGTTTTTTCCCAGATTCAGGGCTATTACGGAGCGTTTTAGTCTAGGTATAAATTTTCTTCTAACGCTCATTGCTACTTTGGTGGGGGTGTTACTCGCTATCACTGATTACGAAGCTGAACAAAAAGAAAAACAAGATGTTGTGAAGCTACTGATGCCTTCAATTTCATCGGTAAAAACTTGCTATGAGTACAGTGAAATATGAATTGAATATTTTAATACGTTACCGAATGAGGCTAGCTTAAGAGTTAAGTTTTATGTAAAAAAACCGCCTCCTTACCCTGAATATTTGGATACTTTATTGATGCAGAATATCGTTAGTAAGAATTTATCTGGGGCAGCCTTTAGCTATCTAAATGAACTACTAATTAATTTGAAGAGAAGCCGAATAAGTAATTCCCCCTTATATCTCAGCGTTCTAGGTCAAACTTTCAAGCTTTTGAAGTTAGAAGTCGATTACCAACAAGGCAAGAACACTGAAAAGCAGTTAGTTGACAAGTTGGATGCTCATGAAAAATTAGCGTTAGAAATGGCATATAGGAAGAGAAAGTAACGAAAGTACCCTGTGTATTCTACTAAAAGCCTTCAATGAAAGTGTGAAGCAGGAAGCCGGACGAAAAACTTGAGAGAATTTAACATTAATAAGGATTGTTTATGATATCACGATGCATTTTATTGGCACTCGCATTGGTAAGTACAACTGTATTTGCAACTCCACAAAATGGTTTGATCGAACCAGCTAAAGGCACTTGGCAAAACAAAGATGAAGATGGTGATGGTGTATTAGATGAGCATGATGAGTTTCCATTTGATAGTCAGCGCGCTCGTTATCCCGAAATCGTCGAGGTTGAACCTAACGATAACCCCAGTAACGCGGTAAAAGTTGCGCATCAACTTCCGTTCAAAGTAAAGGGGGTTATTTCAAATGCGGGTGATAATGGTGATTTGTATCAGTTTAGTGCAAATAAGGGCGACTATATCTCAGCTCGTATTACCTATAAGTCAGCTAATTTTAAGCCTAAAGTGTACTTTTCCGAGCAAGGCGGTTTTGTGATCAACTCATCGCAGATCCATACTCATAGTGCGCTAAAAATGGCGCATATACTGACTAAAATACCCCATGATGGAAAATTCAACTTGAGTGTCATCGATGATTTATCAGGTGGTGCGCCCGACTATTCCTATGAAATTTACGTATTTAGAGATAATGACACCGACGGTATTGATGATCATGCAGAATATGCAATTGGTATTGAACCAACTCGTATTGACACCGATAGAGACTCTATTCATGACTTCTATGAATATTACGTAAAGCAAAGTACTACACTCGATGAAGACAATAACGGGGTAATTAATCTATTGGACTTAGACAGTGATGGCGACGGCATTAATGATGAACGCGAAGGCTCAGGAAATGCAGACCAAGATGATAAATTAAACTTTTTGGATCTTGATTCTGATAATGACGGCATAGCGGATGCCGACGAAAAACTCAATGCGAAAGGGGGGCCTGAAGACTCTGACAAAGACGGTGTTGAGGATTTCATCGACCTAGATAATGATGGTGACAAAGTTTTAGATATTTATGATGCCGAGCCGTATGAGCGAGTGCGAGGTTTTAGATTAAGCGACTCACCAAGTGTACAAATATCCTCTCAAGCCGGTTATTACAATGGCTATTCATTGCCTCGAATTTATCGTATCGGCGATAGTGTTGTATTTACTGGCGATGACTTTGCCGGGCTGGAGAATCCAAAAGTGGTTATCTATAACGGTGAAGAAATTTATAATATTGCGCCAACATCGCACACTAATTCAGAACTAATCTTTGAACTCAATCTACCACCTCGTAAATATAAGGCATTTATTTATACTCGAAATAAGCGTTCTAATGAAGTGCGAATAAAGCCATACAAAGCGGGTTCACCGTTAATATTTGGATATGCCTCAATCAAAGTTCAAGAAGGTGAACAATACGAGCTTAAGGGAGTGGGGTTTGATGATAAAACTCGTATCGTAATGGGAAATAAAACACTTGTTCCTTCAACTCATACACAATCAAGCCTTACATTTACGATACCAACAGGTATGACAAAAGGCATATTACAATTAACGAATAATGTTGGAATGAGTAATAAGGTTCGGTATCGGGTGCAAGCACGCTAAAAAATAGAGAGCAATAGTTGACTAAAGAAGATTCAGACACCCGCCTCAAAGATATAGAAAAAACGGTTCAAGTTTGTCGTGGGTGTCAGCCGCTATCTGCTATTATTTCGCATCGGTTCTACGACCAAAACAATGACTGTACTTGCAGTAATGCAGCTGCTGGAACAGGGTAAACTATCTATAGATACCGTTATTAATGAATATATAAGTGAACTTAAAATACCTTACACCTTTGAAGCACCTATTACAATTCGTGCCTTATTAAGTCATCGGGCGGGTTTTGAAGAAGCGGATACCGGTAACTATTTTGGCTAGATTTCAGCTTTCGTGTTTGAGTCACTTTTGATGGAAAACAAAGCCTCTTTTGTATAAGGAATGGAATAGTGATTAAAGCCCCCCTACTAGGAATTCTTGAAAAAGATAGATACGGCGATTTGCGGAGCAAACCAATTGAAATTAAAGGGCTCGGTGGGAAGCTGGTTGAATTTATATTAGAGCAGTACGAAGAAGATAAAAAAAAGGATGAGTTTCATGAAGCGATCAAAAACTTTTTGGCAATTGATGAATCCGTCTTGAGAGCCTCGCAAGATTACATCTATCAGTATTACAAAGACATCTTTGTGCATTTGGTACCAGAGGATGATTGGTATGTCGAAATACCCAATGCAGCTGATGTTTGGAAGCATATTCAATTTGGTAATGCGCTATTGGTGTCGCGTCGTTCTGGTGGAGACGAGCTAGTCTATATTTCATTAACGTGTTCATGTGATTGGGAACAAGAGCATGGATTAGAAATAGTGTTTAAACAAGGCAGATATGTGAATAAAGTTGGACCATTTGACGGACACCTCACACACTCAGATGCTTATGACGATGATAGGTTAGAAAATGTTATCTACCCTCAGGGTGTATAAATAACTCGGGATAATAGACAAAGCCATTAGCCTTTACTGAGAAAGCACATGGTTAGATTTTAAAGCTCTCTTTTTGAAATAAACTAACTAGCCGCTTGCTCTCAACTTAATGCGAAAGTAGGCAAGCTCCAACTATGAAGGCGGTTAGAATATTAATTAGTTAATCCTTTAAGTTTATCTGTAATCAAATTCACAAGCTCGGGTGTCATTTGCTTATTTGCTGCAAGGTAGAAATCATTACTGAGACCATCTAATTCTAGCAAGAATTGAAAGTCACTACTTTTGCAGCCTATTTTAGAGCACATATAGTCTAAATGAAGCGGTGAGACAGCAATGATGTCAACTCGATCTCTAAGTAGCATTTTAACTGTCGTGATGGTATCGGGTAAGAGTGCAGTCTTACCTAGCGCCTTTTTCTTCGATAAATAGTGAAATACCACATCATCGCGCTTTATACCTGCTTTATAATTAATTAGCTCTTCAAGCTTCTCAAGCTTTATGTTGTCTCTTCTTTTCAGAGTAACGAGGTAAGTTTTAGTACTGACGAGTACACCGAGCCAATGAAACAATTCCTCTCTGGCAGGTGTACGTACCATAGAAAAAATAAGAGTTCCTGGTTCGGTCAAAGCTGTTTTGTATGCTCTAGCCCAAGGCATTGCGCGTATTTGGGAGTCGCTTCCTAGTTCACGTAGAAGCTTCCTGACCTTTTCTGCTACCACGCCTCTCACCTCTCCATCTTTTACAATCTGATAAGGGGGGAGTGGCTCTGTCACCACTTGAATTTGGTGAATATCATTAACAGGAGTGGCACTGCAAAAAAATGCTGACCCGAAAAACAACGAAAATAATATGCAGAAGTTGTACTGTGCTTTTCTATTATTCATTTGTTCAACTTACTATAACTTGTACAAAATATGCTAAGGTCAGGTGAGTGTTTGGCCTCAGTGCTCACATGTCCACTGTCCAAAAGTCACTTCGTTAGAGCCGCGTCGAATGCTTAGTTTCTGAATTTTGGAAAGCATAAATTAAATCGCTTGAATATTGCGCTTCACAAACAAAATCTAGATGTAAGATATTGGCACACATGAGGCATTACCTGTCTCCAATATTTTGATGTTAGAACCGAGCCACTATCTTTAAATCGTTGCTCCTTGGGGGCCACATTTCATCTAAAAATACTATTAGTAGTTAATTTTGCTAACGTGCTTATGTCGAGTTACCAAGCGGCTTTTTCTCAATCAAAGTGCTACTAATAGTTCAAATATATACTGTTGTGGCGCTTATGCCCAGTCCAACTTTCGGCTCAATTTCGGTTTGATACTTTATCTTGCTGCGTTGGGCATCTCACACTAAGAGTTGGGAACAAGATCAGACACGTACTTTAATGATTTTTGCTAATTTTAATCGTGCAGAATCTTATGAATAAGTAGAGAAAAATAACAAAAACACTCATCACATTAGTTTTATGCGAAGCAAGCATACAAAATGAGACTTAGTGCTTTTATGTCTCTCTAAAATAGTGTCATTTCCAGAGTGTGAGGTCTACAGAATACATGAGTAATGTGGCCTATAGACCTCAAGCTAGATTATCGAAATAAGTGAATTACGTTTACTTCTTGTACTTTTCAAACCAAGCGAGCGTATGCTCGATTTTGCTGACCATCCGAGAAGGGCGGCCTGCAATTCCATGTGGCGCACCTGGAATTTTGACCAGTACAGAGTCAATTTTACGTAACTTAAGTGCTTGGTAGAACTGTTCGGTTTCGGCCATTGGCGTGCGCAAGTCTTCTTCACCCGTCATTAGCATGGTTGGTGTGGTTACGTTGCCAACGAGCGAAAGCGGTGAGCGCTGCCAATAGTGTTCCATATGCTCCCATGGCATACCTGGGAATTGCGTTGGAATTTGACCAAGGCCACTGTCAGCGGTAAGCACTTTACTCAGCCAGTTGATCACAGGCTTTACGACAACTGCAGCGTTGAAACGGTTAGTTAAGCCAATCGCGTAGGCTGTTGCGATACCACCTGCAGAGCCGCCAGCAATAAACAGATTATCTTTGTCGATAAAGCCTTTCTCAAGCATAGCGTCTACCCCTGAGTTATGATCGGCAAAGTCTTCTTTTGAGCTGTATTTGTACTTGAGCAACATCGCAAAGCGCTCGCCGTAAGAGCTGCTGCCTCTGTGATTGTCGTAAAATACCACATAACCTTCAGCAGCATAACGCTGTAATTCTGCTGAGAAATGGGGGCCGTAGGCTAAGTGGGGGCCTCCGTGAATTTCTAATAGTAATGGGTATTGTTTGTTCGGGTCAAAATTTGGTGGCGTAATATACCAGCCCTGAATTTTCTCCCCGTCGAACGATGAGCTATACGTGATCTCATGCACTTTACCAAGGGTTTTATGTGCAAGTAGGTCTTCGTTAAGGCGAGTTAATTGCGTTACTTTACCTTTTCTTGTCGTGATTGCGATGTCTGCAGGGCGTTCACTCGAACCTTGCGTAAAGGCAATTTCCCCATCAAAGTTAGCACTAAATTCACCGCTTAAATAAGGGCGACCAAGGGTTGTGCCTGAGAGCGTATCTGTGATGTCGGTAATTTTACCTTTTGTGGTGATGCTCGCGAGCTTTCGCTTGCCGTTGTCATCGTACGTCATCGCCAGTCTATCACTGCCAATCCAAGTTGGGTCTTGGATTGAGCGGTCGAAGTCTTTGGCAATCATGTGGGAGGTTTTGTCCTGCCAATCCATAATATTCAGTTTGCTATTACGGTAAGGGTTTAGCGCGTTCGATGCACTAAGATAAGCCAGCTGTTTACCATTTTCGGAAAAGCTAGGTGCGTACTCACGACCAGGAGCCGACGTAAGCTGGGTGATATTACGGTTAAAATCAACTTCGAATAAGTCGCCCTCTAGGCGCTTGTATTCCCAGTCTGCAATGCGGTTTGCTGAAAACACAATCGCCTGAGCGTCTGCTCGCCACGCGAGTTTCCCACTATGGTGATAATTACCAGAGGTTAATTGGCGTGGCGTGCCGCCTTCACTCGGTAATACGAAGATCTGGCGATAGCCTGGTTTGATAAGGCCTCGGCCATCTGCTTGGTAGTAGGCTTTGTCGATAACAATGGCAGAATCGGACCACTTCGCGCCTTTTGGTTTTTCTGGCATTTTGGCGATGACCGCAGGCTTTTCAGCAACCTTTTGGCTAAAAGCCAGCCATTTGCCATCTGGTGACCACGTTAAGCCACTGATCCCAGATCGCAACTGTGTAAGTAGTGCCGTACGGTTTTGAGCAAGATAATGTACATGAATTTGTGTGCTACCAGATACATTGCTCACAAAGGCAATTTTGCTACCATCTGGCGACCAGCGAGGTTGACTGTAATTGTTTTCATCAGAGAAGAGTGGCGATTGTGCGCCTGACTTAATATCGACCAGCCACAGGTTTTGTCGCTTCGCATCCTTCATCACATCATTGCTGTTACGCACATATACCACTTGAGTACCATCTGGTGATATTTGCGGGTCGTTTGCATATTCCAGCTCAAAAATGTCTTTCGCCTGTAATCCCACCTCAGTCTGTGCGACTGTTGGCAATGCAGCGCAAGCCAGTAAAGTGCAAATGAGCGTCCGTTTCAATCCATAAGGCATAATGCCACCCTCTATATAATTTTTATTTAGGGCTACATAGTTATTCAGGTGCAATTCAATGTCACCTAATACGCGATAGAACGAAATAAAAACTCGATGTGTCAAATAGAATGGGGATGAGTGGCTGTTTTTTGTGTGAAATCGGATGAAAGTTGCTGATGCTTGAAATGAGTGCTCATCAATAATGGAAAGCCGCGCCGCTATCATTCCTTGACGGCGGCACATAATTTAAGCTTTATTAAGCTGATTTTTTGGCTAATAGCTCTTGGCGCACAAGCTCAGCCCCTGCGCTCAATGCAGCGAGCTTACCTCTTGCCACTTCACGAGAAAGTGGTGCCATACCGCAGTTAGTGCATGGGTAGAGTTTGTCGGCGTCAACAAACTCAAGCGCTTTGCGTAGTGTGTTGGCAACTTCTTCTGGCGTTTCTATGGTGTTGGTTGCAACATCAATCGCACCAACCATCACTTTTTTACCACGGATCAACGCTAACAAGTCGATTGGCACGTGAGAGTTATGGCACTCTAAAGAGATGATATCGATATTGGATTTTTGTAGCTTAGGAAACGCCTCTTCATATTGACGCCATTCTGATCCTAAGGTCTTTTTCCAATCGGTGTTAGCTTTAATGCCGTAGCCGTAACAAATATGCACAGCGGTTTCGCATTTGAGTCCTTCAATGGCACGTTCAAGCGCCGCAATGCCCCAGTCGTTGACCTCATCAAAAAATACATTAAACGCTGGCTCATCGAACTGAATGATATCAACTCCAGCGGCCTCTAGTTCTTTGGCTTCTTGGTTAAGGATCTTCGCAAATTCCCACGCTAGCTTTTCACGGCTTTTGTAGTGGTCATCATACAGTGTATCTATCATCGTCATAGGACCTGGCAATGCCCATTTGATAGGTTTGTCTGTTTGGCTGCGTAGAAATTTGGCATCTTCAACAAAAACCGGCTTTTGGCGAGATACAGGACCAACCACAGTTGGGACACTGGCATCATAGCGGTCGCGAATTTTTACCGTTTGACGCTTCTCAAAGTCCACACCGCTTAGGTGTTCAATAAAAGTGGTTACAAAGTGCTGGCGGGTTTGCTCGCCGTCACTCACGATATCAATTCCGGCAAGTTGTTGCTCTTGCAAAGCAATACGTAGTGCATCGTTTTTGCCATCAATAAGCTCGTCGCCCTCTAGTTTCCAAGGTGACCACAGGGTTTCTGGCTGAGCAAGCCAAGCGGGCTTTGGTAAACTGCCAGCAGTAGATGTTGGTAATAGTGTTTTCATGATAAATGCTGTTCCATATTCCCGTTGATTATAAAGCGTAATTTGCAGACCATTGTTCAAGCACGTTTTGGTAAGGCTTGATAAAATGCTCTTCTGCAAATCGACCTTGCGCAATTGCCAGCTTGCTCCGCTCTTCACGGTCATAAACAATTTGTGTTAGCGAGTGATCGGAGTTTTTCAAGTTTGGTTGATAGCACTTGCCCGCCACCGCATTGGCATTGTAAATCTCTGGGCGGTAGATCTTTTGGAATGTTTCCATAGTGCTGATGGTGCTGATCAATTCCAGATTGGTGTAGTCATTCAGTAAGTCACCAAAGAAGTAAAAAGCCAAAGGTGCAACGCTATTTGGTGGCATAAAGTAGCGCACCTCTAAGCCCATCTTTTTGAAATATTGCTCAGTTAATGATGACTCATTTGGTTGATATTCAAAGCCAAGCACAGGGTGCTGATTTTCGGTGCGGTGATAGGTTTTGTTATCCGATACACTTAGGCAAATCACCGGCGGCTTACTAAAGTGACTCTTGTAAGCTTCTGAATCAACAAAGTATTTAAATAGCTTACCGTGTAAGTCGCCAAAGTTAGCTGGGATGCTGAATTTAGGTTGATCTTTATTGTGATCAAGCAATAGCACGCTAAAGTCGTAGTCACGTACGTAAGATGAGAAATTGTTACCAACAATTCCCTCAATGCGTTCATTGGTTTTGTGGTCAACGATGTTGGTTTTTAATACCTCAATTGACGGGAAAGTTTGCCCACTACCCGCAATATCCATATCAACAGAGACTATCTCAAGCTCAACAGAATAACGGTCACCTTTTGGGTTATCCCAGTTAGCCAATGCGTTAAAGCGATTATCAATCATCTTTAGGGCATTGCGTAAGTTTTGCTGGCGGCTTTCGCCTCTTGCCAAATTAGCAAAGTTAGTGGTGATCCGCGTGCTGTTTGACGGATGGTAATTCTCGTCAAGACGAATGCTCTTAATAGTGAAAGTAAACTCGTTATTCATGTCTTCAGGTATCCAATTCTAATGCTGACGCGCTCGGCAATTACGTTTCACTGCGGTAAACAGATATCCACGGGGACGCAGTGAGAGTGCCGAACATTAAGTGATGTGAGATTTATACGTGGATCACAAGATGAAGAAAAACGGTTTTATTTCACATAAAACATGAGTCTGATTCATGAGTTACAAAAATAGATGCCGCTTATTGAGTCGTATATGCAGAAAATATGAGCAATTGTAGAGTGAAACTTATTAGGTGTATAAAAGTCTAGACTGCTAAATGTCTAAGTTGCATTTGTTTCAAGTAAAACGTGAGGAATATTCAAGACTTATCTAAGTCAAAAGCATCAATGGCAAAGCGTTATGTTGTTATACTCGCCAGCGCTTAGGTGGCAGAAAGGCTAAAAGCAACGCCGATATTGCTCACTTAGGTGTTTGCGCCTCAATGAAAAGAAGAGATAAGTGGAATGAGTGAGTTGATATTGTTGTTTGTGTATTGTGCACTACTCGGTAGTGTTGTCGGCTTTTTAGCCGGGTTGTTAGGTATTGGTGGTGGGCTGGTTATTGTTCCGGTGCTGAGCAGTATTTTATTGTACTTTAACGTGTTACCACCGGAGCAAGTGGTCATAGCCGCCGTGGCGACATCGTTGGCATCCATTTTATTTACTTCTACCTCATCGGCAATCGCGCATCATAAAAATGGTAATGTACCGTGGGATTTAGCGCCGTGGATAATGACGGGCGTTGCACTAGGCGCGCTGATCAGTGGTTTTTTGGCAGCGCTATTACCCGAAAACGCAGTGCGCATTGTATTTGCAGTAAGTGTGGTATTGATAGCAATAAAAATGTTTTATAGCAGCAAAAATGAGAGCACAACCCAAAGGCAGCTGCCGAATAAAGGCATACTTACGTTATTAACGACGATCACTGGTGGTTTATCTGCCATGATAGGCATTGGCGGTGGAGCACTTTTGGTACCGCTGTTGACGTTTTTCTCTCTTGATATGAAAAAGGCCATAGGATGCGCTTCTGCATGTGGCATTGTTATCGCACTCTTTGGTTCCGTTGGCTACATTAGCTCGGGCAGTGCACACTTTGCACTTTCGGATGGCTTCGCCGGATTTGTTTATTTGCCAGCCCTGTTAGGTATTGTGTGCACGTCTTGGTTTACCGCTCCAATGGGGGCTAAAGCGACGCATCACTTGCCTGTTGCCACGATTAAAAAGGTATTTGCGGTGCTGCTGTTAGTGATGGCTGTGAATATGGCGGTAAATTAAGTGCTTTTGAGCCAAAACGAACTATCGCGTGTTTGGCTCAGAAGCTCTGTTAATCTTACTTTTTGAACGGATCTTCGGTTGGTTCAAAGTATTTGTTTAACTTGCCATTTCTGGTGCTATTGATGTACTCCCCAGATGGATCTTCGCTTATCAATGTGAAGGCACTGACTGGCGATCCAAAGTTAAAGTTTGCCAATTCTACCCAAGCAACATGAGGCGTGCGAGCATTGCAAAAGTAATAGGTTTGGCTCCTATGTGCTGCAACGGTTGTCCACAAGGTATTAGATATGTTTGGGCTGGCACTGCTTGTAAAATTATAGCCAAGGGGTACTGATGCACTTGCAGCAACCGAGCGAGCCTGTGCAAGGGCATCATGCTCATCGTTTGGTAAATCTAAGTGATTAAGATAAAACGTAGCGCGCTCGAACCTATCGGTTGAGTATGGGCCGCCAGGGATCGTATGGCTCGGCTGACTGTTTTTATCACTCCATTGCCACAGCCAATAATCATTAATCCTTAGCTGATCTTCATAACTTGGTTCATTGGTAACAACGCGATAGTCAGCGCTGTGATGGATCTTAAAAACCCCATTTTCAACTTCGATAATGGCTGAATCGCCACTGATATCCGACACCATTAAATGCAATGCTGCGGTTTTACCTTCGCTGTTAGGTACTTCTGCACCAACGATCTGAATTTCTTGTTTACTGAATACGTCAACGACTTCCTTGACCAGTACAAATTTGTCTAACACATATTGCAACCATCTAAGGACGCTCAGCTGCTTTTTACTTTTGCATGCTGACTTACCGTACGTCGCGCCTGAGTCGTACAATACATTTGCGACAAGCCCCATAGAGTTCATGCCATCGGAGGCTGCCCAGCCGCTGCAATCATCTCCAACCATAGCGACCACACTACTATAAGAAGATGTCCATGTCAGTGGGTTACGAGTTTTCTCGCTTGCTATTGCCTCTAGCTCAGAAACTGGCTCAAGCCCCGATTTTTTTAGTCCTTTTTCAAGTACAAACAAGCTGGTAGGTAATATAAACATCCAGTCCATATTTCTGGCAGTAGCTAAATATGCTCTATTCCAGTTATTAAAAGCTCTAGTACACATAACAACCTCACAAGAAAATTAAATATCCTTTTGATGAGTGGTTTCTCATCAACCTACTGATTCATACTAGGCTTTGAAAAAGGCTAAATACATTACAGAAAGTTACAGTGCATTACAGGAGTGGTGTCAGTAACCATTAGTACGAAAAACTAATGATTCGACAAGTATTTGTCTCAGGTTCCCTAAAACAAAAGTGGTGTGAGGTTAGTAGAATGAGTATATTTGCAAGAATTGGGTTAATTACTATCAGGTATGACGTTTAGAGGAAATGGGATGATAAGAGAGATAACGCGGGATGATTTTGAGTCGTTTTGGCCAACATTTTCAGAAGTGATCCAAGCGCAAGAAACGTATGCATTTGACTCAAATATGAGTATGGAACAGGCATTTTTACTTTGGTGTGAAACGCCGCTTAAAGCTTTTGCATATGTTGAGAATGGGCAAGTACTTGGCAGCTATTATTTGCGACAAAATGCGATGGGTCCGAGTAGCCACATATGTAACTGTGGTTACATGGTGTCGAGTTTGGCTCGTGGTAAAGGAATTGCACGGCTGATGTGCGAACATTCCCAGCAGCAAGCGTTAGCACTGGGGTTCGAAGCCATGCAATTTAATAGTGTGGTATCGACTAATGAAGTGGCGATTAAACTTTGGCAAAAGCTTGGTTTTACCATTGTGGGCACCATTCCCAAGGCATACAAGCATCCTCGTCTGGGTTTGGTAGATAGCTATGTTATGTATAAATGGTTGGCTGATTAAAGTGGACAGGATCTAAACTAACGTGGCGAATGTCATTTTGCGCAGTCGATCAGTATTTGTTTACTGTGCATAGTCTTAAGTAAAAAGCTGATAAGCCGCTTGACGTTGAGTATAGATTTTTTTGCTGAAATTCATGTAATTCGTCTAACAAGACATACTGCAAAATCGCAGGAGGGATAGATAAGTTTATTTTTTGCTTTAACTGCTTAACCGAAGTGTTAATTTGGCTTAAGTGAGGGGCAAGGCAGGCTTCCATGTTTTCAGCGGCACTGAGCAGCTGCAGTCCCAATTCAGAAAACGAGACTTTGCCTTGCGAAAGCATGCATATATCAAGACTAAAGCGTTGATTTAAAGCATGTAGCCTACGAGATACTGTCGTGTGGCTTACGCCTAGAACTTTGGCCGCATCTCTGAGAGTATTGGCACGCTTTAATGCAAGCAGCTCTTTGTAAGATCTTTACCCAAGAGGAACCTGCTGAGGCGAGACGTCAATATAATCGCCTCAAGGCCGATTAGGTATAATGATTATGACTTTTCAGAAGCGCAGTTGAATGACTTGGGTTATGCGCTTTTGGGAGAAGAGAAAAATGCCGCTGCTATTGCTGCATTTGAGCTAAACGTTGGAGCATTCCCAGGTTCAGCCAATGGGTTAGATAGTCTCGCAGAGGCACTGATTGCCGATAATCAACTAAAACGTGCAAAGGCGATTTTAAAACAGGCAATGCTACTTGACCCTAACCTCGAATCTGCAAAGAAGCAACTAGCGAGTTTAGAAACACCTGTAAGTACGAAAAATTCGCTGTAGTAACCGTTGCCTTGGCCAAATTGCAGCTGCTGGGTGAGCTATCATGACTCAGCAGCTAAGCGCGTCATTTTTATAGTTTAGTGAGCTTCAAACTGAACGTGAACTCTGTCTGGCTAGAGGTGAGTTGCCAATTTGCTTTTTTAGCTATGGCTTTGATAATAAACATCCCTATACCGTGACTGGACTGGCGGAGTAGCTCTTCATTGATGGCGTTTTCAAAATGTAAATACTGCGGATGAACAGTGACTTTAAGTGGTGCAATACCATACTTATTAAAGTTAGTTTCTATTTGTTTGAGTAACAAGGCTAATTCAGGTTTAGATAGTTGTAAATAGTGTTCTGGGGCAAGGAGCTCAACTTGAATATCTGCATCACTGGTGTTTGCCCATTCTAGTAGCGTTTGGTTAATTTCCGTTTTAGAGGACACTGTGTAGTCTTGCGGTTGCCATAAATTCAGTATTGTATCGCATAATTGAGTTGTATCGCGCTGAGCATGTTTTAGCGCATCTATTAGCGATAGGCTGGGTGGAGGTAACATATCAAGTTGGTCGAATCTTGCTAATTGATGTCCGATTAACGTGAGCGGTTGTTTGATCTCATGACTTAAAAAACTAGCAAATTCATATTCACGCTTCACTGCATTTTTTTGCTCTGTCACCGCATCAAATATCGCTTGTTGAGCAAGGGCGAATTCACTAAAAATGATAGTGTGGTGACTCTCCAGTTGCTCAACATTTGTTCTAAAGTGATGCGTTTGTTGCCTCACTTTTCGTAAAACAAAAAAGATGACTATGGCTAACACGCAGAGCATCATTGAAGTTACAGTGAATAATAGAGGTTTTATATCTAGGGATTGATGCTGTTCGAAACGATGCAACACATAGAGTGCAGGGGTGTTATGTAGAGGGGGGAGTTTAAGATAATAGGTATCTAAGCCATTTTCACTGATCAGGGTCGGTTGTTCCCATGGAACGCGATGATTAAAGTTATTCTGTTCGCGTTCATTCAGGCTATCAAGCGTTTGAGTCACTGTTCGAAATCTAGTATCAATTTCTTGCTGTTGTATTTGAAACTCGTGCGCATCCTTATAAAGGTAAAACTCTGCGGTGTCATCTAGTCCAAACCAATAAACCACCATTGTGGTACTGAAAAAAATGAGACTAATAATTATAAATATCCCCACTAACCTATTAGTGAGATATGTTGTTAAGGATAGTGTGCTATTTTGCATCCAGCAGGACTCCAATCCCTTTTATGGTATGAAATAACTCCAATTCATGACCTTGACTGAGGTTTTTTCGTAATCGACTTAAAAGTGACTTATACATGTCAGGGGAAACGTCATCATGTTGCCAGACATGTTCTATTACAGTGTGTTTTGATACTGGGTTAGGGGAGTGCCGGATCAAAAGCTTCAATAAGCACCATTGTTGTGGTGACAATGTGATTGGCCTCAACGCGCGAGTTGCAATGTGGGCACTTAAGTCCACCGTGAGGGTATCAAGGTGAAATATTTCACTCGGTTGTGGGTGATGCTTTCGCCCAAGTAGTTTTAATCTTACGCTAAGCTCGGCAAGTTCGAAGGGCTTAGTGAGATAGTCAAGTGCACCAAGCTCAAACGCACGCAACTTTGCCTCTAGACAGTGCTGCGCGGTTAGAAAGAGAATGGGAGTTTGTTTGTGGCTTATTGAAAACTCACGGGCAAGTTCAAAGCCGAAACCGTCTGGTAGTTCTAAGTCCAGTACAATTGCATCATATTGTTGTTCTGACGATATGGCTTTAGCGCTAGAAATGCTGTCTGCATAATCAACCTCAATGCCTTCATCATTGAGGTAATTTGCGGTGATTGTAGCGAGCTGGCGATCATCTTCAACCAATAAAATAATCATAAAAACACGGTTTTGTCTGTTGCTTCCTCTATGCTAGCGAACCTGAAATGTTTTAGCGACTAAAATATGAGAATGGTGGTTACCTTCTGGTTACCTGAGTATAGCTATACTAGGAGAACTTTTAGGAGAACGATATGAACAAGCGAGATACGATGATCACATTTACCGCGATAGCTTTGAGCTGTGTATTAGCTGGGTGTGGAGAGAATAATACGCTAACAACTCAAATAGAACCTTCAGATCCCCAGTTTGCAGACAAAGTGTTTAGTAACGCTGCTATTTACACTGTTACACAATCCAAGCCTTGGGCCCAAGCCATGGCGGTCAAGGATGGCGAAATCGTTTATTTAGGTGATGAAAAAGGAGCCAAGTCCTATATTGGTAAAAAAACAAATGTGTATGATTTAGCAGGTAAGATGGTGCTTCCAGGCCTTCATGATGTCCATATCCACCCACTGGAATCAGCGTCAGATGCAACCCATTTTACAGCTGCGCAGTACGACACAATAGATGGTTATCAAGATGTACTTTATCAAGCTGCAAGCGAAAACCCTGATGCAGCTTGGTTGATCGGTTATGGTCATAATATAGATACCTTACTTGATCTCGATATATCGCCCAAAGTTCTAATTGATGAAGTAATCCCAGACCGACCAGTCATTATCATGGAGCAAACTTCACATTCAATGTGGGTAAACTCCAAAGCCCTCTCGTTGGCTAACATACATGCGAGCAGCCGTGATCCGATAGGGGGGGTTATTGGCCGAAATGATGTCGGAGAGTTGAATGGCATCTTGTATGACAACGCGGGCAATATTGCTATGGACCTTGCAATGCAATCTTTAGGGGATGAGCAGAGCCAAAACTATATTGGCTTTGTTGAATATACCCAGCCTATGCTTCTAAGCCACGGAATAACATCGATTAGTGATGCTCGCGTATATTGGCAACGCGGCCAATTAGATACTTGGCAAAAACTACAAGCGGATGGTGTCTTGAAGATGCGAGTCAGCTTGGGCTTATGGGCTTATCCTGAAGCAAGTGATGAAAGTCAAATTAGAGCGCTTAAATCGTTTTATAATACGACGCCAAATAGCTTACTAAAAATCGACCAAATAAAGTTTTACATGGATGGTATTTTGGTGAATACCACTGCGGCAATGAAAGAGCCTTATAAAGTAGATTGGCTTAAGCTCGATGGTAACCGTGGAGTGAATTATTTTACCCAAGCTCGGCTAGAGAAATATATAAAAGCATTGGAGCCTAGTGGCTTTGATTTTAATATTCATGCAATTGGCGACAGAGGAATACATGAAGCGTTAAATGCCATTGAGGCGGCCTCTAAAGGAACTGCTCGGCATCGCCTTACCCATGTAGAAGTTGTTGATCCTGAAGATTATAAAAGGTTTTCCGCGTTGGGTGTGATAGCAGATGCACAAGTCGCAGGAGAATTTACTCAACCGCATCATTGGCAAGAAATGCAGCCACTGTTAGGCCGCGAGCGGGCTGATCATTTGGTTCCAATTAAGAGCCTAAGTGAAAATGGTGCGATGCTCACGCTGAGCAGCGATTGGAATGTGAGTACGCTTAATCCTTTTATCGGTATCGCGAATGCAGTTACTCGACAGCCTGAAGCAATCTCATTAGAACAAGCAATTGCGGCCTACACAATAAATGCTGCGTACGCGATGCGACAAGAAGACATTGTTGGAAGCCTTGAGGTTGGAAAGCTTGCTGACTTTATTGTGTTAGACCGAAATCTATTCGATGTAACATTCGAAGAAATAAAAGCGACCAAGGTTACGCAAACGTGGGTCCATGGAAATCAGGCCTTTTGACGTAAAGCTAATGGCTTGATTGTTCATAACCAGTCGAAAATCAGCAACAATGTAGTGCAGAATTTCGGATTGAAATGGGGGCTGCAACCCTTACTCTATGGTGTAACTCAAAGCGTTAAGGATTGTTATGACTTCACTTGCCAACATGCCATTTTCTTTGCTCGAATTAAGCCCGATGAAAGAGCAAAATACCGTTTCACAAACCCTCGCTAACAGCGTGGCTTATGCGCAAAAAGCGGATGAACTTGGCTTTAAACGCTTTTGGATGGCTGAGCATCATAATATGCGTGGTATTGTCTGCGCAGCAACCTCTGTATTGATAGGGCATATTGCTGGGCACACTCGCAATATTCGGGTGGGGGCGGGTGGCGTGATGTTGCCAAACCATCCACCGTTAGTCGTCGCTGAGCAGTTTGGCACCTTAGAAAGCCTCTATCCTGGACGTATTGATTTGGGGTTAGGGCGAGCGCCTGGCAGCGATCCGATTACCAGCCGAGCACTGCGTCGCGATGACAGACGTGCAGAGCAATTTGACGACGAAGTCGCTGAATTACAGGCCTTGCTAGGGCCTTATGATGGTAAATCCTCGGTGCGTGCCATTCCGGGTGAAAATACTAAGGTACCAATCTGGTTGCTTGGTTCGAGTCTTTATAGTGCCCAACTTGCTGCAAAGCGAGGTTTACCTTATGCATTTGCGGGTCACTTTGCGCCACGATTTGTACATGATGCAATTGCGCTTTATCGCCGCGATTTCCAATCATCAGAAGTGTTAGATAAACCTTATGTAATGCTTGGTTTGCCCGTAGTTGCAGCGGATACCGACGAGCAAGCGCAGTATTTAGCTACCACGTCAAAGCAACGTATCCTAGCGTTGATGCGAGGTCAGGCGTTATGGTTAAAACCCCCTGTTGACTCGATGGAGGGTCTATGGAATGCCCAAGAGCAAATGCAAGTTGAAAGCTTTTTAGGTCTATCTGTGGTTGGAAGTCCCGCGACTGTATATCATAAACTCAGCATGATTAAACGTGAGCTAGCGGTCGATGAGTTTATTTTTACCAACGATTTATACGAGTTAAGCGATAGAAAACATGCGCTTGAAATCTTGGCGAGCTTAACATCGTCTTAGTTGGTCCTCTACAAGTAGCTTGGGTTACAGCGCTGATTTTAAAAACGATTATAGATAGGCCGCGGCAGCGGCCTTGTCAGTTTCTATACAAAAGTATAACAATCGTACCTTACATGATCACACAAGGAAGGTTAACCGCAATAGATGCGCAATCTATACGTGTTCCGGCAGCCTGAGGGCGGTTGTTTTGCTCTTTGTTCCCACCAGCGATATTTGGTGTTTGAGCAAGATTAAGTTGTAGTGATTGAGATGAAAGCGATTTCAAACTTGATTTCTTTATCGTTAATTTCATTACTTATTCCTTAGTTGTCAGTATGTTCTAATAATTTTTTTACCCAGAGTTCCTGTAATGGGCAAGCGTACATTTTCATAATTTTAAAGTGATGTCAATTTTATGGGGTTATGTTTTTTTATTGTGATTTAATTGTTTTCTTTTGTGTTAGACATGTATGTGTTGAATAGCTCTGAACTTTTTAGGACACACACTATATAATATCCAAAAAAACAACAGTAAGGATAAGTGATGGATCAAGTTGTACGTGTCGGAGTTGGCGTGGTCTTAATACACGATAATAAAATTTTACTTGGTGAACGCATCGGTGCCCATGGCGAACATACTTGGGCAACGCCGGGGGGTCACTTAGAGTATGGAGAGGACATTGAGGCATGTGCAATAAGAGAGGTGCATGAAGAAACGGGGCTAGATGTTGTAAACGTTGAAAAGCTTGGCTTTACTAATGATTATTTTGCTGATGAGCAGAAACATTATGTCACTCTGTTTGTCATAGCAAGGTGCGATACTCACGATGCAGAAGTTAGAGAGCCAAATAAATGTAAACAATGGCAGTGGTTCTCGCTTGATGAATTGCCGCAACCGCTGTTTTTGCCTTTGGTGAACTTTTTGGAAGAAAACAGCACACTTTATCAAGGCTAAAATAGCAATTGGGGCATCGCATGGAAGAGATAGCCGTTAGATATATTCATTTTATCGGTATTTTATTTTTGGCATCGACGCTCGCGATTGAAAACATGCTACTCTCCAAATCAATGAGTAGTCATAGCGTTAAGCGCTTAGTACTAATTGATGGCTTGTATGGCGTCAGTGCGCTTGTAACCCTTGGCGCAGGATTAACGCTATGGTTTGCAGTTGGCAAGCCCAGTGAGTTCTACACTAAAAACCCGATTTTCCATGCCAAAGAGGGAGTATTTTTGTTAACCGCTTTGCTATCTATCATTCCGACTGTGTTTTTATTGAAGTACCGTAATACAACAGCAGCTAATTTGTCTGTGCCCCAGCGCATCATTGTCATTAAAAGACTAGAAATACTGTTACTTTTAATTTTATCGCTACTTACTGCGCTTATGGCAAGAGGCTATGGGATACTCTCATCATGAAACAAAATATTGTTAATATTGCGCTCGTCGTCAAAGACTACGATGAAGCCATCGACTTCTACGTCAATAAACTAGGTTTTGAATTAATAGAAGACACCTATCAACCCGAGCAAGATAAACGCTGGGTGGTGGTGGCACCGCCTAATTCCCATGGTACTGCGTTACTCCTTGCTAGAGCTTCTACGCCAGAGCAGCAGAAGTTTATTGGTGATCAAGCTGGCGGGCGAGTCTTTTTATTTTTAAATACCGATGATTTCTGGCGTGATTATGAGCGCATGAAGTCTATTGGTATTCAGTTTATTCGCGAGCCACAAGAGCAAGATTATGGCATGGTTGCTGTGTTTGAAGATCTCTATGGCAACCGCTGGGACTTATTGCAGTTAAATCCTGATCATCCGATGGCGAAGAGATGATCTCAAAGTTACCAAAATGGGTTGAGATCGGCGCTTTTATATTGGCGCTCGTCGCAGGGTTTGTGAATGCAATCGGCCTACTTAGCTTCGAGCACCAATCCGTTTCTCACTTATCCGGCACTGCGACTATGCTCGGAACCAGTTTTTTAGGTGACAATCTTAAAGAAACCCTGCACTTATTTGGAGTGTTACTCGCGTTCTTGATTGGCTCTGCACTTGCGGGGTTTTTGCTGCATGGCACCACGCTAAGGCTTGGCAAACATTACGATACCGCGTTGGTGATCGAAGCCATGTTGCTTACCGTGTCTCTCGTATTACTGATGCAAGGCTCATTTTATGGTCACTTTTTTGCCTCTGCAGCTTGTGGACTACAAAACGCATTAGCCACCACGTACAGTGGAGCTGTGGTGAGGACAACCCATGTAACAGGAATATTCACCGACTTAGGACTAATGATTGGAGCGCTATGTAGAGGCGAGCCACTGGATACCAGAAAAACAAGACTGTTTGTGTTGATAATCTCAGGGTTTGTGGCAGGTGGTGTGTTAGGCGCTTGGCTTTATAACAAGTTTTACTTTCAGGCGCTGTGGTTGCCTATAACCATTTGTTTGCTGATCGCAGTTTTTTACCGCTTTGCGCTTAGGGATAAGAGATAGTACACCGTTGTGTTGACGTATCTTAGTTTGGATTATTGACTACTTAATCGACATCGTATAAATTGGCGCGCGATTTTAATTTGGATCTTTCCACGATGTTTTACATCCTATTTAAGAATTTTGTTATAAGGCTTTGCTCCGCGCATTAACACGATGAAGTGTTGCTCGGAGCTTACTTTCTGAATCTTCATCAGAGGCATTGGTGACTACCTGAATAAAGGTGGGCAACGGCAGTGTATCTGATGATTGGAAAGACGAAGCCGGCGATGATACTTCATCGCCGGCTTTTTTGTGCCCAAAGTTCAGCGGCACACGTTTTCGAAATTTTTTGAAACGGGAGGTCGGTATCACAGCCGATCTCCCGTTTTTTATGGATGTAATTTAATGAACTTGATTTTAAAAGGCCTGATAATGTCAGGCATTAACCTAAACAAAGACCAAATTAATATTGGCTTTATTTCTTATGCTTTGTTGAACACCTGCAAGGTAACCGTTTGCTGCGCAAAAAAGGGGTAATGAGATGTTATTGACTTTATTACTCGCCTTTATTGCGTTTTTAGTCGGGGCCGATGAGCTGATGCTTGGGCCTATTCTTGAGCCTATTGGACTCGAATTAGGTGTAAAGCCTGAGCGAGTTACACTGTTTATTACCACTTACAGCGTAGCCCTAGCGATTGTGGCTCCCTTATTTGGGGCGCTCTCAGATAAAGCAGGGCGCCGAGCTATCATCTTGCCTGCAATCGTGGTTTTTGGTGGTGCCTCCATCGCGACAGGGCTGGTCACTTCATTTGAGTGGGGGTTGGTTGCTCGTGTGATCACAGGTATTGCCAGTGCTGGCATGCTACCGATTGCATTTGCCATCGCGGCAAGCTCTGGTGGAGATGCGCTAAAGCGGATTGGTTGGGTGCAAGCAGGCTTAACCCTTGGCATGATCTCAAGTCCTGCGTTTGGCGCGTTTTTAACGCATCTAATGTCGTGGCGAGCGGCTTTTGTTGCGCTCGGGATCGCCACTTGGGTTGTAGCATTATTACTTACCGTAAACCGCCATGCGATCCCAAATGACAAAGTTGGAAAAGGCACTAAGATATCAGTCAAGCTATGGCAAATCCCCGGTGTTGTTGGCGCGTTACTTACCATGTGTATCGGTTTAGGTGGTGGTATTGGTTTGTTCAATTTGGTTGGGCAGCATTTACGAGATACACAAGCACTGTCAGTGTGGTTTATTGGTGTACTGTATGCCTTATTAGGCTTAGTGAGCGTTGCTGGAAACCTGATGATGCCAAAACTCGCAACCCACTTTGAAAGTGGGCGGCAGGTCATGCGTGCATCATTGGTCGTTTGCCTCATCGCCAGTAGCGGTCTTTATTGGTATCAAGGTATCTCTCTCATACCGTTATACTTTTTGATGACACTTTGGGCATTGGCTGGTGGCATTGGGGCTCCGGCATTACAGGTATATATTTCAGAACTTTCGCCTGCACACAGTGGTGTACTTATCTCACTGGCCATGAGCATGATGCACATTGGTGTTGCGATCTGGTCTGCCGTCGCGGGTTTTGCTTACAGCCTTGGTGTGGCTGCGATGGCGCTGCTTGCTATTATTTTGTTTAGTCTTGCCATTTTGTGTATACGCACAGTAAAAGGCGCATCAATTTAGGAGGTAACTAGCAACTTGCTTAATTTTAGCGAGTTGATTAAACAGGCTGGTGCAGGCCAGCCTGTTTAAGTAGAGGTTATTTTTCTGCCGCAAGTCCAAATGCCTTTGCAACACCTAGGGTTGGTAAAAACATATCTGAAAGCGTGATCTCTGCATCAATCCCATAGGTACTCATTAATTGTGCGTTACTGAGTACGTCCTCTGGGGATCCGGTGGCAACCAATTCGCCCTGTTGTAGCAGATATACCTTATCGGCAAAGCTTGCAGCGAGGGCTAAGTCATGTACCACTGCCACTACGCCCGCTCCCTGTTTAGCTATTTGCTGAGCCAGCTTCATGACTTGATACTGATGATATAAATCTAAGCTTGCGGTAGGCTCGTCAATCATCAGGTAGCAGGGGTTATTCGCATGTAAAGTGGGTAGCAGCTGGCAAAGTACCCGCGCAAATTGAACCCTTTGCTTTTCTCCCCCTGATAGCTGAGTAAAGCAGCGCGCCGCTAAATGCTCGACAGATAAAGTTTGCATCGCTTGCTGTGAATATTCGCGAAGCGAGTTTGGTGTACACTCATGCTGATGTACATAGTGCGACATATCCACTATCTCTTGCACGCTAAATGGGAACTCACAATCATATTGCTGCGTGAGTACGGCACGGATATGAGAGAGTGCTACGGCACTTAAGTCTTGTACTCTTCGTTGATGATAGGTGACATCGCCCTGTGTTAGTGAGGTATCACCGCACAGCGCCTTGAGTAGGGTAGACTTGCCTGCACCGTTGGGGCCAAGAACAACGGCAAACTCCCCCAGGCTGACCGAAAAATCAATGTCTTTGAGTAACAATTTTTGCCCCACTTGGACACTGACACTATTCGCTTCTAGCATACTAAAGCTCCTTGATACGATATGTTTTCACCAGCATGATCAGGAAAAAAGGGCCACCTAAAGCGCTGGTGATAAGGCCTATCGGTAATTCTGATGGGAGAATGAGTGTGCGAGCGAGCAAGTCCGCCAAACACAGTAAAATTGCCCCACCCAACATCGAAGCAGGTAACAAATAGCGGTGATCTGGGCCGATTAATAAGCGCACAATATGAGGAACAATAAAGCCGACGAAACCGATAATACCAGTTAGCGCAACCGCCGCACCGGTGCACAATGCGGTATAAGCAAACACTTTCTTTTTAAGGCGCACGACATCGACCCCGAGGTGTCTAGCTTGTTGCTCGCCAAGTAAATAGAGGTTGAGCGGTTGAGCCAAGCGGCTAAAACCAAAACAACATGCCAACATTAAACACAGCGATGGGATGATAGTTGTGAAACTATTACCTGCAAGTGACCCCATGCTCCAAAAAGTTAGGTCGCGTAACTGTTGATCTGAGCTGATCAACGTCAGTATTCCGATGACTGCACCAACAATGGCGTTTACTGCAATACCCGCTAACAACAAACTGACAATTGTGAAGCGATTTCCTTGACTGGATAAACGGTAGATTAAACTGCACACACCAAGACAGCCCAGAAAAGCACCGATTGGCACCGCGTAAATTCCATAATAATCCGCAAATCCACTGAGTAACGTAGAGCCTAATACGATGGTACTAATTGCGCCAAGTGCGGCACCACTAGAGATCCCAATTAACCCTGGATCTGCTAGCGGGTTTCTAAAGATTGCTTGCATTGCAGCGCCGCATGCACCAAGTCCAGCACCCACCACAATTGCGAGCACCAACCTTGGTAATCTAATTTGCCAGATCACCGCGTGTTCTAAGTTACTCGATTGACCTGCAAAGAGAATATCCATCAGACGACTGTAGCTAATGCTCACTCCGCCGCTGGTAAGGCCAATAAAACTCACCACGATACAGCCGATAATTAGTCCCAACAACATCCATTTTCTGGCAACTTCAGCGGGAATTAGAGATTGCTCGAGTGCTAGCATTACAGAGACTCATTTTTTGGTACAGACTGGGCTGCTCTAAATCGGTAACCCTTGGGCAGTGTGGCGTTTGGATGGAGTAAGGTAGCGAGCTCAACTACGGCTTGTGGTGTGCGTGGGCCCATACCAAGTAAATACGTTCCATCGATAAGTATAACTCGGTTGTTTTTAACGGCGTTAGAGAACTTAAAGTGGGGAACTTGGCTTAAATCCGTCGCTTTTTGTTCTCCATGGCGGCCCATACTAATGATCACATCAGGATCCATGGAGATGGCCGCTTCGGTTGCGAGCGGCTTCCAACCGTCAAAATGCTGAGCTGCAACATTAACGCCGCCAGCTGCGTTGATAACCTCATCTGCAGAATTGCCAGCACCCGCAACAATTGGTTGGCCACTACGCAGGCTTAAAACAAATAATACCTTAGGCTTGTTGTTCACTTGCTTTAGAACATGCGTTAAGGCTTTTCTGTCGGCTTGAATATATTCGACTAGCGCTTGGCCTTTATCTTTAACTGCCAGTAACTCGGCGATTGTTGTTATTTTTTCTTCGACGCCAGCAAGATCATCGTTATCGCTGAAAATATAGGTGGGTAATCCGGTATCTTGAAGCTGTTTTAATACCTTGTCTGGGCCTGTATCTGCTTCACCGAGTAATAAATCAGGATTAAGGGAAAGGATCCCTTCAACGTTAATTTTTCTTACGTAACCGATTTGTGGTTTATCGGTCGCAGCAACAGGAAATACGCTAGTACTGTCTACGCCAACGATACGATTTTCCTCGCCAAGTGCATAAATAATCTCTGTGATAGAGCCACCAGAAACAACGATATTTTTGGCACCTTGATCGGCATAGGTAGGTTGTAGAAGAGAAGTGAGTAGTAGCAAACTAGAAGTTAGCAGTGTCGTAATTTGAGCTTTCATTACAGATCCAAACTTGTTAGTATTTATTGCGAATAGTAACAGTTATCATTTGTCTTTATCAATATGAAATTAATTATCTGCATCACAGTCTCCGCTCTGCTGCATGGTTTGTGGTGGTTATTTCCTGCAAGCTCAGCACTGGTGTGGCACTCAGGCGTTGCTGCAAATGAAGTGAGTAAAGTCACCAAACCACTCATGATTTCGTTTGCGGCGCAACCTTCCCAAGAGCCGCCTCAAAAAGTGGAAGCAGAGCAAGCGCCATCTGATTTTAATGGCACTACGCACCTACTTAAAAAACCACAGAAGCAAGAGCAGAAAGCCAAGCCTGTACCCAAACCCAAGCAACAGACCAAAGAGCGGCCACAACCTAAAAAGCTTAATAAAGCCATAGTGGCTGAGAATAAAAAAACTATTGAAGCAACGGAGCCTACCTCAACACGAGAAAATACGTCGCAGCAAGAAGCAACGCAAATAGCCTCAGCGAGACACCTCAGTGAAGCAAATAGTACCGATGACTCTCCTGTTAAATTAGATGCTTTACCTTTATTCAAAGCACCAAGACCTGCGCTTAGCTACCCATTACGTGCCAAGCGAAGAGGGCTTGAAGGCGTGACTATTTTTGAAATTGAGCTGGATCAAAGAGGTGAAATCGTGAAGTTAACTTTGGTTAAAAGCAGTGGCCATCAATCTTTGGACATAGCTGCTCGCAAGAACGTTGAACAATGGCGATTTCATCCAGTTTTTCGTGACGGTAATGCTGTAAAAGCCTTGTTTACCGTACCCATTAAATTTTCCCTTTCTTAGAGAGTATTACTACGATGCAGTCCTGGTTTTCCCAACTTGGCCCAATGCAATGGCCATTTTTATGTTTGTCGGTTATTGCGCTTGCGGTGATTATAGAGCGTCTTTGGGTGCTTAGCCGCGCTTGGTTTACCGTCCTTGAAATCAAGCGTAAACCTCACTTTTTTCGTAGCAAAGCAGTCGGCGCTTTGCGGTTACAAGGGTATGTTTTTGAGTGGCGTAAGCGGTTAGTGATCTTAAGCATTATCGGCACGCTAAGCCCATTAATGGGACTCTTTGGCACTGTCTGGGGGCTGGTATTAATGTTTAAAACCATTGCCGAAACTCAGCAAGCTGTAACACCCGCGTTATTAGCGGATGGGTTATGGGAAGCTATGTATTCAACTATGGCAGGACTAGCGATAGCCATGCCATGTTTACTTATTTATGGCGTTTTGCAAGCGATGGTTGAGCGTTTTCAAAGCGAGCTTGTGCTTTATATGAATACCCAATTTACCTTGGTGGAGGCAGATAATGCTTGAGCTGCCGACACCCAAACCTCAGCACCTAGGTGCTGATTTAACCGCGTTACTCGATGTGCTTTTTATCGTCCTTGTATTTTTGCTGCTCAGTGTGGCGGTAAAACTCAACGTCTTGGAGGTCAACTTACCAACAGCGGGAAAAAATGGTGAGGTTGTACTGGAAAAAACACCTAAGGTAGTGAGCATCATGTTCAATCATGATCAAATAGCCTATGCCTTAGACGAGCAGCCGTTTAGCGCGGAAAACACGCTGATACAAGCGCTTGGTCATTTAGACAAGTCAGAGGTGATTTATATCGCCGTGGATAAACAAGTACCCAGTGAAGCACTGGTATCACTTTTTGCACAGCTTAGTACACTCGAGATTCAAGTCGCGAACTTAATTGTTAAAAGCGAATAAAAATAATTACCATTTAGATTGGTGTGTGTTATATTGCGCCGCGACAATCGCATTTCATCTTGGATGAGCCTGTTTAGATAAGACAGGACTAGGGAAGATCAGGGGCAAAGTTGAAGTGCGTGTAAAAAATAACGACACTCGGAGTATTCTTATGCGTTTATCTAAATTAACCCTTTTCATCGCGCTTGCCACTTCTGCCACCTGGGTACAAGCTGCTGCTTCTTCCAATGAGGATGTTTCTCAGTCGACAGTGGTAAAAACAGACTTAGATGCAGTGACTGTCACGGCAACGCGTACCGCAAAAACCGCATTGCAATCGGCACAAGCGGTGAATGTTATTTCGTCGGAGCAAATAGAGCGCAAATTAGATAGCAGTGTATTTGAGACCTTAGATACCATTCCTAATGTTTCTGTCAGTGGTGGGCCAAGAGCGGCTGGACATAAGTTCAATATTCGTGGTTTTAGTGACGCGGAAGACGTGATGGTGACGATTGATGGCATGCTGCAAACTTTTGAAAAATATCGCATGGGTAGCCTGTTCACTGATCCGGAATTATATCGCTCGATAAGCATTAAACGAGGCACGAGTACTGTGCTGCATGGGGGCGGTGCACTTGGTGGTGTTGTTCAGTTTGAGCTAAAAGACGCCGCTGATTTTTTACAGGATGGTGAAGTCGCTGGCGCTAAAATTAAGCTTGGTTATGACAGCAACAATGCCCAGAAGAATGCCTCTGTGATCGCTTTTGCAAGGCCGAATGATTCGCTCGACTTACTAGCTGGTGTGGTAAAGCGCGACAGTGATGATTGGGAGCTTTCTAATGATGAAACTTTGGACAACTCGGCAATCGAAAATAGCTCTGTTCTGTTAAAAGGGGAATATTTTTTAGGTGATGATGCCATTGTGGGGGCAAGCTACACCGAAACCACAGATAACCAGCGAACCGAGTTTAATACAACAGATCCGGGCGCATGGGGGACGGTGTACCGTGAGGTAGAGCAGTCCGTTACTAACCTGAGTTATGAACTCAACCCTGCGAATAATCCTTATCTCAACCTAAGCGCTAAGGCCGGTTATACCAGTAGTCAAGTCACTGAATCTGATGGTGTCGGCATGCTTGAGGACTACATAGGTATTGAATCAAACTATGAATACAACATCACCACTCTGGATGTAATGAACACCAGCGTATTGGACTCACATACTTTGACCTATGGCGTGCAATATACCGACAAAGAGCGTATTGGTGAAAAGACCGCATTACCGTGCATAAAACTCAACTACGAGACCTACGCCTGTGAGCAATACGGCACGACAAAAGTGACAGCCGAGATGACATCTCAACCAGGTGGTACACAAAAGCGCTCCGGTGTGTATATCCAAGATGAATTTACTTGGCAGCAACTTACTGTGATCGCAGGACTTCGCTATGAACGCTATAGCACCTCACCAACGGCTAAATTCCAACAGACGTTTGCAGCATTAGATAGTAAAGTGACACACAGTGATTGGGCGGGGGCCCTGAGTGTAAACTATCAACTAACACCACAGTGGGCGGTGTTTGCAAACCGCCAAGAAGGTTTCCGAGCACCACTCATTGACGAATTATACGATCAATACGGTGGCAGACAACCAGGATTAGCGTTAGACGTAGAATATAGCAACAACACTGAAGTTGGCGTGACCTATCAGGCAAATAACATACTCACTGACAATGACACATTAACAGCACGTTTTATCTATTTTGATATCTCGGTAGACGATGAAATCACGTCGGTCACCAGTAATGTGACCAATCCCGTACCAGCACCGCGTTATGCGAATCGCGCTAGCAATGATAGAGACGGCATTGAGCTGGAAGTAAACTTTGCAACACCGCGCTTTTACAGCAACTTTTCTTACAGTGACATAGACGGAAAAGATCAAGACAACGAGCCTTTATGGTATTTGCCTGCAGACAAAATGGCTTTGGATTTAGGCGCCTCGTTATTTGATAAAGCCGTTCAAGTTGGTGCACAAATAGTAAGGCGTGGCGATCGTGATGTGCAGGTGATGGACCGTGCAACAAGACAATACTCAACGCAAACACAAAAAAGCTACATTCTGACCGACTTATACGCGAGTTGGGATATTAATGCTGCGTTTAATCTAAGAGTTGCTGTCGATAATGTCTTTAACAAAGAATACAAACTGATGGCTGGTACCGGTGGTGGAATAGGCGATTACGGTTTTGGCCGCAATATTAAAACCCAGATCAGCTGGCGTTTTTAAGGAGAGATCATGAAGCAATTAATTCAAGACTATAAAACCTTGTTAGCGGGTGAGCCAAGACTGCGGCCCGTTGATGCAGCGATGCAACTTGGTGTAAGTGAAGCCGAGTTATTGAATGCTCAACAGGAAGAAGCGGTGACTGCCACGGTAACGCGCTTAGACGAAACGCAGATTGCCGATATCCTCAAAAGCCTGAAAAAACTGGGTAAAGTGATGGCGCTGACGCGTAATGGCAGTGTGGTAAATGAAATTAAAGGGTTATACGAAAAGCTCTATGTTTCGGACAATAATGGCAAACTGAGTGGTATTGCAATCAATCCCGGCGGTATCGACTTGCGGTTATTTTTGTATCGTTGGCAAAGCGTATTTTTAGTCGAAACTGAAAGCCACACGAGCTTTCAATTTTTTGATGAAAACGGCCGTGCGGTACATAAGGTTTATACTACGAATGAGTCGGACTTTAATGAACTGGTGAATATAAAAGCACGCTACCAACTAACATCACAGCGCCCATTTAGCGTGAAGCCATTTGAACTGGTGGAGCCTACAATTACTCAGCCGAGCGCTGAGCAACTAGATAACTTTAGGAGTCAGTGGAGTGAGCTTGAGGATGTGCACCATTTTCCAAAGCTTTTAGAGACATACAACCTTGAACGGTTGCAGGCCTTTGAGCTCGTCGGCTCACCATGGAGCTTTGAGCTACAGAGCTTTGAACTTGCTGATATTTTTCAACAAGCAAAAACGTTTAAGCAAGAGATTATGGTATTCGTTGGCAACCTAGGTGCTGTACAGATCTTCTCTGGGCAGGTTGAAAACCTCAAGCAAGTTGGCCCTTGGTTTAACGTCTTAGATCCTGAGTTTAACCTGCATGTAAAAGCAGACGAGCTAATCCGCGCGTTCGTGGTCAGAAAACCCACGGATAACGGCAATACGGTGGTTACCTCTATTGAGTTTTTCGATGCCAATCGCGAAACGGTACTAACGCTATTTGGCCGCCGCATTGAAGGCAAAAAGCAAACCAATGAGTGGCAAGCCCTCTGTGAGCGATTGATCCACAAAGGACAGGTTGCGGCGTAATATCTGAGCTATAGAAAAGCTATCTTTTACAACCAGCTATATTGAAAAGGGCTCAATAAACGAGCCCTTTGATTTTCTAGTGCCAAATAGGCGTGACTTCTGAGACCAAGATTATTCGTTTAGAGATGGTATTTTGCTGCGCACTCTCCATTCTTGTCGCCATTGCACTATGGCACAGTGGACGGGAAGTACCACGTTGACACTCGTCCATAATCACTCCTGACCCCACCGGTAATTCAGTAAAGAGCCGAAGATCTTGGGTACTAACATTATCTATAGGGGTGTTTACCGCGATACCGTCAGCTATCACAAACTCCCCGCCTGATACATTTTCTCTGGCCAGCGTAAGGATTGAGGTAATCGTTTGATGACTTAACCCGTCGAAATGAAGCGTATTAGGGGTTACCAAGCAATCCGCGTAAGGTGTCGGATAATAGCCAATAAACTGATGCTCAATATGGTACGACGGTGCCGAAATTGAATGTTGGATCAAAAATTCAGTCAGCGCTGTGATCACTGGGTGGTTGCAAATCAATGTACCGTCACTGCAATGTGTTATTGCTTTGAACCACCTTTGTTTACCCCCTGCGTCCGGGTTTAGTTGTTGAGGTAAGCCGTATACATAGTATTGGCCACCTTGTCGGTCCTCGGGAGTGATAAGGTGTGTGTTAGCGTCCTTGACGGTATAACGCACGATACCTCTTGCGTTTTGACCGGATGGAATATAGGTATCTAAGCCTAATTCAGGTTCCACCTGTTTCAGTAACAACTCAATATCTTGTATTGAACCAACGTTGAAATTTGGCAAAGAATATTGGCAGAAACCATTTCTTAACAATGTAGTTTTAGTCATTTTTGATTCTCCTATCTGACTTGCTTGATTTGTTTTCATAAAAATTTCAATAAGCTTTTTCATATGCACCTCATCGGATTTGTTTTGGTGTTTATAGATTTGCATTTAATTTATTGATTTTGAAGGAAATGATAGGAATCTAAACGGAATGAAAACTGAATTTTATAGTGAGTTTTAATGTGAAGGGCTTGTTCGAACGAATGGTTGCTGTACCGTATGCCTCACTCAGTTTTAGCTTAGTGGAGATTAATTGAGCTGGGTAACTCGAATTAATATTAATCTATGCTTTCTCAATAGTTTAAAGGGCTGTGGGCAGGACAAATGGAAAGCCTTTTGGGCTAGTACATCTAGGATGTATATTTTCTCTTGCACTTTGGAGGAAAGCTATGAGTAAAAGTGAGCAGGAACAAGTAGTCATCGGTAGAATCTGAATAAATCCACGAAAACTACTTGAGTAGAGAGCGATTTTTCTATTTACAGTAACAATTGAGCGGTTACTTTGTTAATCCTCAAAAAATGCAAGTATATTAGGAATTGTACGGCCATAATCTATTTTTTTACTATTCGAATCATTTAGATACAACTTTAAAGAACCTCCACTGTCTAGAGTCATGACGTTAGACATATTGAGTCCATACATCTCTAGCACATCCTTTGCGTATCTATAATTTTGACACTGGCTTACCAGAATGACTAGCTTTTCATGCTTGTTTCCTGGGTTGTTATCAGCATCAACTGTACCGACAAATCCCCTTGGATAACCACCTCCAAAGCTGCAGTTGTATCCTTTTATGGAACTTAAATGATTGGTAGTAAAGGCATATGCGTAAGATACTAAATTACTGCGCCGATATGTTGCATTATCAAAGTCAGTCAATGCTGCAAAATAATCTCGTGAATCATTGGGTTGGAAGGAAGTGACATCATCAAATTCATCAACACGCCCTACAAATGCTTTACCGCCACCGATTTCAAGCTTAGCTAAATTATCAAGAGCGTAGTGCCAAGTTTGGTCAATGCTATCCTCGTAATACCCAGAATCTTCATGATAAAAGGAATGTTTTAATTCTCCTCCCTCCATCCAAATTGAATGTGAGCGGTTAGGAAATAATATCCCTCGCTTTTCACCTACGTTTGAACTAACAGGGCCAAAGTAACTTAAGTTAGTGAAACCGACATATGATTGAGTCAAATCAGTGTCTAAAGCTTTTAAAGCATTATGAAATCCGTATCCGCTGGCTGCTTTGAAGTAATAATATGGGGTGCTATCTTGGTGTGAATTTCCCCCCATCATCCAGGACTTGGCCGCAGAGTGCTTTTCAGAGCTAATTATTAGTGGGTGTCCGCCTTTATCTAAGTTAACAATTATCACGTAATCGTCGGCTCCGCTGCTATAACTGATTTTATACACATCAACACCGGATCCAATAATGCCATCAGTATTGCTAAAGGTTTTATAATTGGTGGCATTAACCGGGGCGCTAGTCATAGCATCATGAGTAGGTAGCGTGAAGGTAGCCTGTGATTTGAGTGAGTAACTAGACAAAGCGATAACACTCAGTATTGGTAGAAATTTCATATTAAACTCCTTTTGTTAATTTCCCTTAACTTTATTGACTTTTAAAAACTCCGTTAAGGGTGGTTATTTCTACCTTGACGCACCTGTTTGAACTAGGAAGCAGTGCTAATTCTTGCTTGCTAAATAAGAGTGTTTGATGCTGCTTTACATGGTTATAATTTCTATTGTTATGATTTTTAATGGCTTTTTATCTTTTTTTGAGCAAGATTTCGTAAAGTTCACAACGATGCAAGTTACCGAAGGGCTAGTGACTTTCATAATTTATTATTAAGGTAACAAAGTGAAATTATATTTGAAAATTATGTTTTAATTGTATAGAAATGTAATATAAATGTGGTTTTTAGACCGGTAAGTGAGATTTTTTGGTATGCCTGAGGGTAAGGAGCGCGAAATGGAACAAGTTTATAACTTTGCGGATGAGATGCAATTAGAGTCTTTAAGGCAGCTAATTGTTGAGAAGATTAATCAGAAAGGACTATCTGAACAGCAAGTTATAGACAGTGCTTACATGAGTGATAGAAGCCTTCGCAATTATAAGACAGAAGGCTACTTAGCCAGTTTAGCGCCACTCTCGTCATCGACGGTAAGTAAGCTAAAGAATCTATTGACTGCGCTTAATATTGAGCCTGAAGAAGTGCTAGAGTACCACCAAAAGCGAATAGAAAATCAACAAAACAACCACCACTCAGACCCTACAAATCAAAATGGACAGCAAAGCAATACTCAGTTTCAAGGGTGCACCTTTAACGGCGGGGCGAATGCACCAAATGTCATCACTGGTAATAGGGACATTACGCTTAACTTTGGTGCTAAAGACTAAAGGTAGCCTTAAATTCCGATAAGGGGTGGTTTGACCCTGTAAATTTAAGCTAGTTAAGAAGCTTGTATCTTTCATAGCGAAGTACTCGCTATTTGAAGCTCTTAAGGCTTAATTGCTCCCGTTTTTAAAATTTTAAAAGTGATTTTATATGAGTGCTGATCCAAAGGAAGCAGAGGTTGGTTCAAGCATTGGCATCGAAACCAATGCATATGATAATGATGTTCCGCAGCAACTAAGCCAATTTGATAGTAGTACGTTTGAAGAAGCTGTGATCCAAGGGAACAGAGATGTTCAGGTCAATAACTATTTCTCAAATGCTGATAAGAAACCACTGAAGTATGAAGCACTTCAGTTAAGAACGTTTCCAAAAATTGCGAGTAATGAGGTCATTTTAGATGACGTCAAGTTAGCCGAACTTAACAATTTCCTCATTTGTCACAACTGGCTGATTATTGAAAAAAACAACGAGAATGCCTTTTATCTCTCAGAGGCTATTGCTGCTGCTTTACAGCAAACCGAAATATCATCTTACTACATACGTCACAATTCATGTCGAATGACTGAGTACTTAGAATCAAGATTTCCTTACGTAGAAAGTCAACACGCGTATGTTATTAGGCAACCAATAGAAGACCTAGAAAGTTTCGAGCGCTTTATCGAAACCCGTGAAAACCTAAATGCACTAACGTCTAAACTAAAAGCACGCAAGGCGACGTTGCTTATGGTATTGGATAGTAAAGGCGATAGTGATTGTCCTAGAAGGATCCAGGAATACCTGCGTTTCAACTCTATAAGTGCTATGCAAGGTTATTGGCAGCCTGCAATTCACTTTACACATGACCCGTTACCTGCGGCGGCAATAGATAACGATGATTGGTTGGGGTGTTTAGTTATTTCGCTAACTTGTTGGTTTAACAACATGCCACTGGTGTTATTTCAAACAGCAATTGCTAAGGCATTTGATCATAAATTAAAACAAGCTAAAGAAATGGGGGAAGGGGTAGAAGCGTTAACTCATGCTTATGCTCGTTGGCAGCAAGATCCTGATGCGTTTTTAAAATTAGCTGGGCTTGAGCTCTCATCATCGTCAGGCTTGGACATTTGTTGTATCCGGCTAAGTTCGCTAAAGCAGGCAAGCGTATATCGAGAAAAGTTGCTTACAAACAATCCATTCCAACTAGCTGTACTCTCGCCAATTATTGAGGAAGTCATTTTTGATCAGGATATAACAAACGAACTCCTTGACATAGATGCACTTTTTTCAGACCTTGCCTATCTCTACTTAAAGCTTTCTGAAGCTGGGGTAATGACTGTAAGCAGTGATTATCTATTAAAGATATTTGAGCGTTATCGTCAGTGCCAAGATTCAAAAATAATTCATTTTATTTCATTTGTTAGGGCGCTTTCTTATCAAGATAGATTTAAGTCGGCCATCGATGAATTTATTTATCAACTACTAGGACAAGTGGAAAAGAAAGAGAAAGATTTAATATCTATTTCAGACTTGGAAATTCATATTGAAAACTGGGTGCCTGCATTTAAATCAACCTATGAAAATAAGCTTAAAGAGGTGGTATGTGATTTCAAAAATCACCTCTATTTTTTGTTTAATACTCTAGCCTACTCAATTGAATTTGAAAGTGAGTCTGAAGTTTTGTCATTGGAGTATATATTTTCTAAAAGCTATGAGCTTGGGTTGGATAAGGGTAAAAAGTGCCCTAGTTTTGCGGTGCTTCGTTACTATTTTTCTGGCTATTTATATAGTGATGCATCTCATTTATTAAAAATACTAAAAAGTATACTTTCTGATAGTGAACAGTGTGTTTTAACTTTAATGATTGTAAGAATTTTTGTTTTTAGTCTTATGCACCGTGTGTTAGAAGGAAATAATCAACTTGACGATAAGGCAACCTCTTACTTGATTACGTTAATTTTTGAAGAGGGAGCGGAAGAGTTAATTTACCAATTGCTCGCGATGCCTAGTTTGAATGAAAGTTTAAAGAAGAGAAATATCACTGCATTTTTAACTGCATCAATTTATATAAAACAGACGCTGATCCAAGCGCAATATGTCACCGATGAAAGCGCATATGAGCATTACGACATGATGCTTACAGAGTTGGATGAAAAATTCAAACGATTGAATCAATTGTTTGCCATTGCTTGCACCAGAAAACAGTACGAGCAAATTAAAGCGGATTTAAGAATTCAGCGAGATAAGGCGTTAGCGCAGTACAGAGATTGTAGAGCAGATAAAAAGCTGAGGATGCTACTAAAGCTAAAAAAAGGCGTGTTAAGCGAAGCTATTAAACAATTTAAAAAACCTAGAAGAGAATCCTACCATGCATGAAAGCGTCTCTAATTTGAGCAACTTAATCAGAAAAGTCGATACTAACTTTCACAATCCGAGAGTTCATGGAGAGGGATTTGTTGTCACTTGGAATAAGAAAACCAACCAAATCGTAACCAAGCAAGGTTTGCTATCTGATTTATTTAATAAGAAAAATTATGAATATTTCTTTGTTAAATCTCATACAAAACCAATCGTCATTAGCAAAATTCCATTTGAATGGCATGAAGGTGCAAGTGAGATTGCACTAGAGTTTTATGCTACTTTTCAGCTTAAAATTACAGATCAAACTGAAGCGCATAAGTTAGTCGAAATCTTAAGTATGTCCGGTACGCCGGAAAAAGGATTATTTAATTTAATAGATAAGCACCTGCATCACTGCATGTCGAAAATGTATAAGAAATGTTTGGACTCACAAAATAGCAACTTATTAGATGAGTTTTATCAGCTAGAGCTACAGCGTGGAGAAAGCAGTGAATTAAACACGTCGGTGTGCGAGCAAATGCAGCAAGAATTAAAAGGAATGGATTTTAATATTGGCTTCACACTGCGTAACGCACCAGAGCGATATGCCGAATTTAAATATAGTACCAAGATTAAAGAAACGGGCTTAGAAGTAACGTCCGAATGTCAAATGACATTGAATAACTACCAAGCCTATCGCAAGTCTGAAATTAGCGATATCGAGGGGGTGGTAGCACACATGAAAGCGGGTATTGATAGAGCAATCCGTCAGCATATTTTGGGCAAATCTGAAATGGATTTGCTGAGCAACTTCAAAACGGCAACGAGTCAAGACGTCTCTATCTCCGATCAGGTTAAAAATAGTGTTAAGCAACAAGCTACCGCAATTGGTTATGAACTTAATTCATTTCATACATTACCAAACATTGCTCCGCTGAGGTTATTGAATGGGTTGATGCTCACGTTTGATAAAGAAGATGGCGCATTTAAAACGGGGATGTTTGGTAGCCGTGTAAGGTTAAATATTCGCATGGAAGTTAAGGCGAAAGAAGGAGAGTTTGAAAAATATCGTCACTTATTTGCAAGTAGTGAAAACGACAATCAGATTGATTTGTTAGCGATAACGCAAGCACAAATTCTCGACAGAATAAAAGTACTAGTACACGACATTTGCAAAGAAGTGATGTTGAATGACAAGTTTAATCATTACAAAGCATTAAGTCAGTTTGAAGAATTAATTCGGCCTCAACTTGAAGGTGAAATTGGCAAACGATTAAGTGAACAGCATGGCTTGGTGGTAAGTATTAAGTCACTAATGGCAGTTGAATCTGAAGATGCCATGAGGCTTGAAGAGCTAAGAGGTAAAAAAATACCAATCCAATTTAAGCATTTTTTTGGTGGACAAGACGGGATTGGTGCCGAGTATTCATTCAGTGGCGCATTTGAAGTGCTCGGTCTAGTCGTCAGTGATGCCGGTGGTGAACATAGTTGGGAAACGTTTGAAAAATGGGACTTTGGTTACCGAATCGATTCTCCTGAGCGTCATACCAACACAGCCCTTAAAGGGAATGACGATAGAGTCTGTAAAAAATTGGCGATTGAGAATGAACTAGAAGATATAAAACAGGAAGTTATTAGGCTTTTCAAGGCATCAACATTACTTATCCCTTCCATTACGCTTTGGGTAAACAAACGTGAATATAACGCAAAGTTACAAGATGAATTACTCAGTGAGGTATCGGCTCTGTTGAGGCGCAGTCGAGGAATGGATCTACTGATTGAAAGACTAGAAATTAAAGACGAAAGCCTGATCCAAGCGCAGCTTGATAGTCGAGATCGTAAGCTCAAATCAATTGCCGATGTCGATAGTATGCGTTTAGAGCAGCGTTTAGTTGATTTAAAACAAAGCAAAGACGAAAAGCAAAAGCTGGCAGACGAAGTTACAGAAAGAAGGTTGAGTTTCCTGCGCGACAGCGATGATTTTGAGGACTTACTAGAAGAAAAAGAGCGTATCGAAAATGATTACCGTCATTTAAATACTAAAGAGTCGACCATAGAAGAGCTACTACCTGCCCCTAACAGCCATGCCTCGAGCGATATCGAAGAATTAGCTGATGTACTTACTAAATCCAATAACCAGTGGGAAACGAACGATGAAAAGTAGGAAAAACCTTGTTGCTGCTTCAATCATGACAGCTTTGCTATCCGGGTGTGCAATGACTGACGACACTAAAACTCGAGCTGAGGGAGCATCGACAGGTGCGCTCATTGGTGGTGCGCTTGGTTTGGTGTTAGGTGACAATAAGCAAGCCGCTATGATTGGTGCATTGATTGGTGCTGTTGCCGGTGATCTTTATGCCAAGAGTGTGGTTAAGAAGAAGCAGGATTACGCTAATACTGAGTTATATATGCAAGATGTGATTAAAGGGGCACAAGAGAAACTTATCGCAGCAAAAAATGAAAGAGAAAAAATTCATTTGGAAATAGAAGGTTATACCGCTCAGTTAGAAAGCATTGAGGCAGAGTCTCAAAAACGCAGTGCTGAGTATAGTGGCTTAGAAACGCAAAAAGATAGCTTGTCTAAAGCGGTTTCCAAGTCAGCTAAGTTAGTCGAGATATTGACTGAAGAAATTCAGTACCAAAAGGATGTGCTGGCACAAGAAAGAGAAACAGTTTCTGTACAATTAGCCTCACATAGTGAAACGGTTATTCAACAACTTCTTGCTGAAAAGAACGAGCTAGAACTCATGCAAGCCCAGCTAGCTTCATTAGATAGACGGAAATTATACTAATGCTGAAGCGGGTTATATATTGCTTGTTTTTGTCTTTGCTATCAGGTTGTGAGACGACAGGTGATCCAACAACTGGTGGGCTGTATGGATGGAGCGAAGAAAAAGCAAAGCAACGACAGGCACAGCTAAACCGAAGGGTAGTGGATATCGAAGCTCAAATGAATGCGATTGAAGAAGAAAATCAAGAGCTTGAAAGTGACAAGGTACAACTAACGCAGTTGATAGTAATACAAAGTGAGAAGTTAAACGCTTTAATTGCAAGCCATGATGCGTTGCTGGGTAAGATAGAAACATACAAAGGTCTTGAGCGTATTAATCAGACAAAAATTAGCCAGCTGAAAACACGCTACCCATGGCTCGGTCTGAGTCGAGAGGAGGTCTTGAGACAATTTCAAGAAGCGGCAAGCGAATCACGACAACAGCAAATGCTAAACCAGCTAGAGAGTGAGCTTGAATCACTAGCACAAGAAATAGATATGATACTTTGAGTAATGTAGATGTCGATTAAACCAATAAAAGCACAATATTATTGCAGCAATATAGAACACTGTAGTAATGCTCGGGCGCATAAGTTATTTACTAAATCATATGCCAACAAGTGTGGTGTTTGTGCTCAGCCATTACTGTTTGCGCGTTGGCATTTTTCGTTTGTTACTTCCTTTAGTTGGGTACTTTGTTTATCAACATTAGCAGCGCTGTCTTATCCATATTTCTTTCCTAAAGAATATGAAAATATTACTTTTTCTGGTGTGAAGACTGAAGTTCAAGAGTCTAGTGCTGTCGTGGAAGTTACTCTTCATCGAACAACCAACATTGATTTAGTACAACAGATTGAGTTGATAACAGAAGATGGTACTGCAAAAGCAGCTGAGGACTATCGAGCTCTTGATATTGCTTTACAGTTCCAGCCTGGTGAAGTGCAAAAATCAATAAATATTCCTATTATTCCTGACTCTGATGTCTATGAAAACAATGAAATGTTTTACATTAAGCTGAAAAATGTGAAAGGGCAGCCGTCACATATCGTGATGATTGTCGAAGCTGGAGTAAACAAAGACTTAGTGGAAAAAAGCAGCCTTTTGGTAAGTAACCTTTCAGCTCTTGCTGCGGACCTTTCGAATGATTTGAAACAGCTTGAGATCCTTGGTAACTATTTGTCAAGAAAAGAAAACCCAAAGGCTAACTTGGTCAAGAATTACCGTGATACTCAAGATAATATTCAAAGAGCGAGAGAAAAATACATTATTCTGTTTAATGAAGCTTTAGATTTGGATCCTAATGTTTTGAGAAATGCACTGGACTCCCACCTTGAAGCGCTGAAAAAACAACAGTTTCATACTCAATATGAAGCAACAACAGTGATGAAAGCTCAGTTACTTGACTACTTGAGTTCCAGAGTTTCTAACTCGCCTAAGTGGCTTGAAGAGTTAGGTGAGGTGGTAAAACTTGAAGTGAAAGCAAATAACAATGGTAGTGTTATCTAATCTGGGTTGCTTGTTTATTGGGCTAACTTTCAACTAAGCCAATGGGCAGCGCACTCAGCGCTGCTGCATACTCCCCATCAACAGAAGTGAAAATCGAGAGAACTTTTGTTCATTATTCGATGAGTTAGCAATAGCTCATTGAAGCACCCTCAAATACCACGAGCCTTCAGCTTAAGGTGTTTAAGTTCAACCATTACATCGAACTACAATATTTACCTGCAAAACTTTCAAGCAAACCGATTGCTGGCTAAAGAGCTGGCAGAGTGGGTTGTCTGTAATTGACGTTTGTAAAAATACTGAGCTAGTTTGAAATCGTTTTATATCAAATGCTACAAGTAGCACCTTCCTTTTTCTAATCTATTTCCTATTTCTTTCCGAAGTTTTTAACTTATTGATATTAAATGGCTTATTGGTTTGTGATTTTGCCAAATATCGGCCTCTGGCATCTGCCATTATCGCCTTAACCTTATGTCTATCGGGCAAACAAGCAAATGCCTGATGCAAGGTGAACTCTGGCTGCAGACAGATTTTACCTCTCCTTTAAAAACAGAATGAGAGGAATTTACTATGTCTTTTAAAATTGAAGCATGTAATTTTAATAATATTGATGTCGCAGTTAAAACGTTGAAAGAAAACTATGTGGAAAACTTTCCGGCTATCAGAGTTACCAAAGATAAAATCTTAGGTAAAGGGATTTCTCTATACCTACTTAGTGATATAAGCCAAGTTCCACATAATCCAATAGCCACTTTTGGATTGAGCAGCGCGTATGAAGATGAAGATGTTTGGAAAGAAGTAAGGGCATCATTAAGCGATGGCTTTGACCCTAAAAAGGATGCAGTTGTCGGCCAGCTTAGTATATCGAGTAAAGATGTCGCAATTACCAGAGTGGTTTATGGCCTATTATTAGATAAAGCACAACAGATGGGTTTCGAGCGGTTGTTTTTTATCCTGAGAGGGAATGTTGATTTTTATAAAAAGTTATTTAACGCTATACTGATTAAAAATGATTGCAACTATGATATTGGGGTTAATAGGAAAATATCTGCTCTAGTTGTTGAAACGAAAGAAATAAAGAAAAGGGGGCTTCGCTTCCTAAATCGAAACTTATCATCTTGCTTTAATAAGAGTGATTGTCTAATTAAAAGGGAAATTATGAATAAATCTCATTGGGATGAATATAGTAGTGCATTTGACTCTATTATTACTCCACCACAAGTCGAACTTTATAATACAATTGCTCCGCTTTTGTCAGGAGTTGTTCTGGATGCTGGATGTGGAAATGGAAACTTAGCCGCTTTTGTTAATGGTGAAGTTTCTACTTATCACGGTGTAGATACGTCTCTTGATATGGTGCAAAAAGCCAACGCCAATCTGCAGAGACTGAAAGAACCACAGCGATTTCAAGCATTTCATGTCCAACTAGAAGAGTTTGTTAATACGCATCAATACGACGTGATTACATTAATAAACAGTGTTTACGCGATGGATAATCCGTCTTTGGTTTTTAAACACTGCTATAACTTACTTGCTCCGGGTGGTCTGTTAATTATCGCAAACCCCAATGAAAACATGACAAAATCTCACATGGAAATGATGATTGAGTTGTATGAAGCGCAATTTAGAGACAATCCTGCTGTTGCAGATTTTAAGAGATTGAACTTACAATTTGTCACACAATACCAACATTCTTTTTATACTTTAGATAAAGTTGAAGGTTGGCTAGAACAAGCTGGACTGTCTGTAACAAACAGAGATTGCACTCACTTTCATGGTGCAATGAATTTAATCGTAGCTAAAAAGTAGGAAAATAAAAATGCGCTATCAAGATCTAGTCGATTTGTTGAATGCTTCGAATCAAGCAGAATACACTGCAAGTTTTTATCGTGCCATCTCACATATCGGATTTGATAGCGCAATTTATGGTTTTTTGCCAAGCCATGAATTTGTTAAACACTTGAACCAAATGCCTATCATACTCGCCACCGAAAACGCCCCTCTGGATTATTTAAAGTACTATCAAGAAAATGAAATTTTTAAGCCTGAGACAGATATCTTCGTAGCTAAAATACTTGCTGGTCATCGAGATCCAATAAACTGGTGGCGGGACCTACATGGTTTCAACCCCACAGAGTTACAAGTTGCTACCTTGACCCATGCAAAAAACGAATTTGGTCTCAATAACGGTTTTGTCGTCCCGCTCATGTGCGACCACAGAGGCTACGCTTGTGTTACTTTGTATAGCAATTTAAGTGATAAAGACTTTAATCACCTCGTACAGGAAAATGAAGAACAAATCGGATTATTTTGCTCAGCGTTGAACAGCAAAATTTTCTCAGATCCAAACTTAGTTGCTGAGTTATACGACAATTATATAAAAATGAGCGATACAGAGCGTCAAGTGATGCGATACTTGGTTTCGGGGAAACCGATGAAGCAAATTGAAGATCATATTGGAATAACCTATCGCTACGCTGCAAAAGTAATTGATAAATTTAGAAAAAAGCATGGAAATGTTCCAAAAGATAAATTGCTTTATTCGCTAGGGCACTACTTTAGTTGATTTAACGCTAGTATTTCATATCTGTAAGCCAGCGGGAAGTTGCCACCACGCAATAGACTAGCGATTTTATAAGAGTCAATCTTATCGTTTTTGGCTTTACCACCGTGAATAGCTTTCATGCAAAGCGCATGACCAAGCACAAAATCAATATCATGCTCAGCACATAAATCACTACCCAATACCAACAATGCATGCATGGAGGTCAATTCCACAATAATATTTATGAAAAGTAGTATAGAATTTCATTGAGCTTTCTCCTTTTGGTTTGTTCGTCTTGAAGTTTAACTGTTCGCTAAACTTCGGGGTGAAGGTTCAATAGGTATCAAGAAAAGCAACCGGCCGGTTTCACTGCCGATTCTTTTGGCGTTAGAGTATTTGGGAAGGAGTTCAAATTTTGAGAAATATTAAAGATCTTACTGGGATTAGGCCATCTTGGCAGTTCGGTACTATTCTTTTATTAGTAATAATCGTTTTCGGTTTCTTATATTCATTATCTCAGGAAAATGAACTTGATAAGTTTTTGAATGAATGTGTCGGGTGCCTCGTTGATATACAAGAAGTTAACAATCAACAAGTATTTGAACTTGCTATGGCTATTTCAATATTTTCATTAGCAATTTCAACTTTGATTTTAATTATTTCTTTGCCTTTATACCTTTTCTCAAACGATTCTGATAGAGCCAAAAAAGCTGGTAAGTTAACAAATACCTCGTTCGGTTTCATAATAGCTTCTGGAACGGCTGTTATCGGAACATTAAGCTTTGGTTAAAAATACTCTAGCAAGTCTCTCAATTCGGGACTGCTAACAGCTTGTTTGGCTCCGCTTAGCTACACAATTTTAGCCAAGCTTTATCTGCCTGATAGTAGGGCGTTAGTCCATAGAATTCTTATGCGAAATTCACCTAATATAGCCGACGACATAGCTCATTTCTGTCCAAATACGAGTTAGGCGAACGTCCGCTATCGTAATTAGATTTAAGATATTAAGTTGCTGTTGAACCGCCGAGTGTGACACACATACAACAGCCAAGTTTAATTTAGCCCTGTTATTCTGGTTTATTAACGTCAGGTGGTTTAGTTGTGGTCTCTAATTAAGTCAACTCGGGCTAGATTTTATGGCCCACTCATCAAATTGTGCATGAGTGGGCCTGCTTTATTTTTAGTTTGTTGAGCGATCACTTACGATAGGTGATGGCGGGTTTTTGGGCTTATTACTCTGGTGTAGCATAAAGTAATACTGTTGGCGTTCATTGGGTTGATTATTGATATCAATACGTGCAACTCCTGCGATTACATCTAAACCATCGGCACTTTTCACCAAGGGGTAGTCGTTTGGACCGAGAGAGAGTAGTGATACTCTGTTGAACACTAAAGTTTCTACATTCTGAACTGTTTGATGTTGGTTATCTTCACTGACATCAAAATAGTGGTCGCCGCCGTATACATCTTTTCCAATGTTACGCATAAATGCCCCCATACTGATAAGGAAGTTGTTTTCAACTTCAATGCCTTTTAGTCCATAGAACAGCTCGTGCTCACCGACAAATACAATTCTTCCCCCCTGCGCAGCAAATTGTTTTAAGCGACTGACTTCATCCGGAGAATATGAGTTAAGTGGAGTCCAGAGTACGATAAGTTTTATTTGTGGGTCATCAAGATCCCAATCTTCTAGAGACTGATATGTAATAACTTCAAAGCCTAAATCTTCCCAAGTACTGTACAGGTAATTAATAGATTGGCATGACCAACTGCAGCGAGAATCATGAGATCGATCTAGGACTATTTTAGAACCTCGGGCACGGAGGCTGTTTCCTGAAAAACTGGCTAGGTTTTTCGCAAACTGTGTGTTATCAGCTTTGTAAATCCGTTCATTATCTAGAATATTGACATCATTGAATACAATTAAATCTCCACCAGCTGCAGGTGCGACGTTACTGTCAAACGTAAAGCCAATAATTGAATTAGCTCGGCTCCCCTTACTATCTGTCGCAAAGAGTATAATGTTGTTTTCACCTTGAACAAAAGACTCCGCTGGTTGAGTGAGTGCGAAACTGCCACTATTAAGCGCAAAGCTAATGTCTCTTTTAGCCTCTCCATTTATAGAAATAAATAATTTGGCGATACTTGATTGAACTGTTTCAATCTTGCCTTCTATTAAGATGTTACTACTCAAAATTGCGCCAGGTGTTGGAGACAATACTGTGATTTGTGGTGGAACTTTTAATGTTAACTCAGATGTTGGCTCGGAAATTGCGCGATAAGCGCTTAAATCGCTTTCGTTTCCTGTTAAAGCAACATCTATGATGCATGCTTCAAGCCTGCTTTTTATGCTTACATACTTTTGGCACACTTCTTTAACCCGTTGATATTCCGCACTACCAATTTGTGCCTCTAACCTCGCTTGAGTTAACAATGTCCGTGGAAAGTTAAGGTCAACGAAGCTTTCAGGAGTCTCATCATTGAAGTAGTCGAACAAAGAGGATTCGGATGTTACACGCCAACTATTACCATAAATATCATAAAGTTGATTAAAGTTACCTTTGTCTTCAATTTGCTTGCCGTTAGCATCCGTTAAGTCATTGTCGACGTTGCCATCAAAGTATCCAAGTAATCCATTAACGCTGCCCGCACGAGAGTTTGGTAAAAGCACTTCTGTCTCGACAAACTCACCCCGTCTATACACCTTTAGTAATGAGGTGTCTGGCCAAGTTATTTCGTAATGACGATTATTTTGTTTAAAGATACTTGCTTGATTAGGAAGCTCACGAGCACCGTTATTCAATGTTTGTAATTGACCATCAATAAGCACGGCAAGGCCTTCATCATTTGGGTAAAAGGTGACTCTTATTCCTGCTACATTTGCGGCGACAGCGGCATTGAAAGACACATGTTGATTGCCAGGGACTGCGACATAACGGCCCTGAATCTCAAAAGAGTCGATATTGGACTTGGCTAAGATATACTCACCAACACCATTAAATCCATAGTTTAAGCCGTCAAACGTACGTAAATTTGGGTCTCCTGTGACACGAGCTTGTTTGCGCGGGTTGCCTAGGTTGTCGTCAATTGGGTTGCTATCATCTACGGGCTCACCACTGAGCAGAATTAATTGAACTGGTTGGTTGGTGTCCTCGGTAACGGTGATTGTAATGCGCTCTGGTTGAAAACCCGATTTAGAAGCGATGACATGATAATCACCAACCGCGAGTGGTGAAGAACTAAAGGCGCCACTGGTATCGGATGATAATTGTTGAGAAAGCCCAGTGCTAACGCTTGTTAGTGAAACATCAGCACCCGTTATGGGGCTGCCGTCAACATCGGAAATAGCACCTGTAAGCGTATTGAATTGAGTCTCAAATGGGCAAACTTCAGAGCTCCAAATTGGTCGATTAAAATCGTAAAGAGGAATATTTTTGTTTTTTTCTTCGTTGGTTAAGCCAAGAATATCTCCAACAAATCCATAATCTAAATTGGCATCAACACCTAAACCTAATGATAGCGCTAAGCTGCATTTGACTGTCTGTTGTGTATTGTTAAGTACTGCAGTTGCGATATATTCAGCATATGGCCCCATTGCTAATCCTGCTCCTGGGCCATCTAACTCTATTTTATTACCAAAAGGTAATGCGACAGATAACTCATAAGCAGAAAGCATAAACTGTAGTTCGGCTTCTACTTTTGCTGATGTTTCACCTGATAGTTGGTATTCAGGTCCAATTTGAGATATGACGGGTACAAAGCTGTTAACTGGGCTCAGTTTGTCGTTTTGATATTTGAATCCGGTTTTATACTCTCCTGAAGCACTAATACCCATTTTTAAATGGGCTTCACCTGCGACGCCCAAGTAAGCACCTAGTTGCGGATGTAGTTTAACGTTCAAAAACAAAGGTATTGGTCCAACAAACAGCTTTATGTTTTTGTTGACTATAGGGTTGAATACTTTGCTTTTGCTCAGACTGCCTTGATATTCATAGTCAGCATTAAGGTAGGTCTTAGTTAGATAATCTGCTTGAGCAATTGTAGAAAAGTGAGTTACTTCACCTCGAATAATTGAAAACTCTATCCCAATTGTAGCGCTTGAGTTCATCTCGAGTTCTACAACTGACGTGACCTCAGGGCTTAGTTTTTGCTGCAGTGTTCTTGAGAACGTTAAGATAGGAATATCTACACTTGACTGTACCGTATTACTAGCAGTTGAAACCGACTGATTAAGTGTTGCAGCTTGGTTCGTTATAACAAGGTCTAGTTTAACGTCAGCATCTGGAAAAGCTTTGTGTAATGGTGCATGGGAAGTAGTTAAAACATTACCATTAATATCAAGAACCTCACGCATAAACCCGGTGTCATCATCAGCGGTGACACCGACTATAATATCACCGACTTGTATGTCGCTTAACGCACCTGCGGTGATTGTGAGTCTACCCATCTCCGGGGTAATTTCTACTCCCGATTGGCCATCAACGATGAAGGTCGTGTAACCGTCAACGCCTCTTGTTGCTGGCTTCAATTCGCTGCTCGGGTCTAATGTCGCGATGACTTCAGCATCTTCAAGCGGTTGCTCGTCATGATCACCTGTGTAGTCAACAAAATCTATTGCTTCAGCAACTGCCACATGGGCGCTTGCAGAGGTAGAGTAGCCTGATTTATCTGAGGCTGTGACTGTAAACTCAAGGTTATCTCCAGTGTAGTCTTCAGGGATTTTTAGTGAAGCAAAATCAGGTTTATCATTATCAATGTTAAGAACTATATCTGTTGATTCTTCCCATACGATGCTGTCAATTTCAACGGCACTTGATATATCCGCTTTTAATTGTGCCCACGATCCTTTCGCGATGCTCTGAGGTACTTGCAATTGAATCGTTATGTTGTTCAGGTTGTTTACGGTGACAACTACCTGATCAGTAGCACTTCCTCCCTCATCATCAATAACGGTTAATTCGAAGCTTAACTCCTCGTTTTCTGTGACATCTGGAGCCACGAATGAGGAAATTGCGTTACTTTGGTCCAATAACAAAACAGGGGGGCCTGACAGTTGCTGCCATTGATAGCTTTTAATCACCCCATCGTTATCCGTGCCACTACCGCGTAACGTGACGGTTGCCTTTTCATCGACCGTTTGATGTTCTCCTGCTTGAGCAATCGGTAGGCTGTTTGTTGGCTTATTTATATCGTTATCTGAGTCCCCACTGCATGCGACTAAAGCGCCTGTTAACAACGTAATTAGGGTTGTGCGTAGAGGAATGCATTTATGCAGATCCATAACCATCCTTATGTATTTAAGCGAGAGCAAGTTGCTTTGAAAAATAAGAATGCGTGAAAAAGTCTGCATGAAACAGGGTCGAAATTTCCACCTTGTTCAGTATTGATTCATTGAATAAGTTATCTAGGTGTTAACAAAAATGAAGGGTTTATGGACATGGAACACGGCACTATATCACAACATTTTATTTCGACACCTAAATTCGGTGCTTGGAAATTGATTTTTACGCTATGCTCATTTTTTCTAGTGATGCAATTAGTTGGTTGTAATGCGATGCACACTGCGGTGAAAAAGCGAGATTTAAGAGTTGAAACTAAAATGAGCGACTCTATATTTCTTGACCCAGTCAGTCAAGACAAGCGTACAGTGTTTTTACAACTCAGAAATACATCGGATAAGCAGGATTTAGTCATCGCTAACGAGATACAAACTGCATTACTTTCAAAAGGCTACAAGGTTGTTAATGACCCAGATGCAGCGCACTTTTGGATCCAAGCGAATATTCTCAAAGCTGGCAGAACGACCGCTGATGAAAATCGAGGAATTTTAGCCCAAGGCTATGGTGGGGCTGTAGCGGGTGCTATTGTTGGTGTTCAGTTTGGTAGTGGTCGAGGACAAGCAGCTGCAGGCTTGCTTGGTGCAGCTGCAGGCTTTGTTGCTGATGCAATGGTGGAAGACGTTTATTTTAATATTGTTACTGACTTACAGGTTTCTGAGCGCGCGAAATCTGGTGTTGAAGTACAAGAAGGAAATAGAGCTAAGCTAAAGCAAGGTAACTCAGGCTATAAATCGGTGACTTCAAACGAAGTGACTGACCGTAAAAAGTATCAAACACGGATCGTATCTACAGCGAATAAAGTAAATCTGGAATTCGTTGAGGCTCGACCTAGGCTAGTCCAAGGTTTAGTAAATTCTATTTCGGGCCTGTTGTAGCTAGGTGTGCGGTAATATTGAAAATATAGTACTAGGGTGGAAGTATCGTGCCAATACTATGTTTCCATTTATTTTTAACGGTTATAGCGAATAGCAGACACCCGTCATAATATAGATGCAAATTGTGATGGGGGTCTGTGTTAGTGCTCGATTGGCTTGTTATACAGCTTTTAACTCATGAGTCCAATCTTTCCATGAAATCGACTTGCCCGGTAATGCTATTTTTGAGAAAGGCCACACTGATTGAAGCCAATTTAAGACAGTCTGATAAAGTATTTTTTCTAACGCAATACTATCATCTCGAATCCACAAGTAGACTTCGCAGTCATAATTTAGTGATCGGCTTGGATCTATATAAACAGAGCCTAGGCATTTTTCCTTTGAATTGTTAAATATGGAATATGCAAAAGCATCCCTTGATTCAAATTCTTGTTTATGAATTTTTAAGCTTTCTATATTTTCTTCGAGGGTCATATTAACTTTAGGCCACTCAGTTTCAGGGCCAAATATTCCTTGTAGTCTTTTTTGACTGGACATTACTGCTTCAAAGTCTAACTCAGCAACTTCTTCTTCAAGCACTCTGAAGTGAAAATTTTCACTATCAAAGAACGTCGGAGGCTTAAACGATTCAGGAATAAATGGATTGGGCATACTCTGGGCTATCCGTAGTTGTATAACATTTTAGTATTTATGCGACACGCAGTTTGTGTTGCATAATCGCTGGTCGGACTGAGCCGCTACCTGCTCGGTGCGTCAGAGTTGGTGTCGTTTATGCTGTGGGCTTACTTAGAAAAAATAGGCTTTTTGGAGGCTTTAGCGCTCTTTGCTAGTTTGAACAGCTAATCTATTATTAATTAAGCTTTCCCTGCATCGCTCAGTGTTTATTATGTGCTCATTACACCTAAATTTGGCTGGATAAGCAATTATATTTTATAAGTACAGATAAAGGACACCCACCATAACATAGATGCGAATTATGGTGGGTATTTGAGTTAGCCCCAAGTCCCAAACCTCAGGTTAAATAATATGATTAACACTCAGGGCTGTGATTTATAGAAGCTTTCTAACTTATCTAAAAAATCATACAGTTTTTGGTTCATTTCGTCATAGTTATGACTCAGTAAAACTTCTGGCTCATCTACAAATCGATACAGTAAAGCGTCATTGAGATCGTCATTTTCAATCAGTAATGCGACGATATCTTTGGTAAATTCCATATGGCACTGAAAACCGTATACTAAGTCGCGGTAGGCGACAATTTGCCTTGGGCATCCTTCGCTATATGCAATCACTTGTGAACCATTGGTGAGCCCTGGCATATCATTATGCCAATGACCGACATCCAACACTTTTCCAAAATGACTAAATAGTGGGTGTGTCATCCCAGCTTCCGTCAAGGTTATCGGGTACTTTCCGATTTCACGTTCAGGGCTAGGTTCAAATGTTGCACCTAACGCTTCACCAATGAGTTGCGACCCTAGGCATATGCCAAGCACAACTTTTCCGGCGGTAATTGAGTTCAAGATGACTTCTTGCTCACCTTTTGCATCGAAGTGCGGGCATTGCTCAATAGTTGTTGACGGAGCTTGAGGTCCTCCCATGACAATCAAGAAATCTAAGCCTTCGATACTTTTTGGGAGCGGTTCTCCTTGATAAACTCGTGAGTAGGTAATGGTATGGCCGCGTTTATTTGCCCAAGATTCATAGGCGCCGGGCGCTTCAAAATGTTCATGAACGATAAAGTGAATATGCATCTTTGTGCCTTTTAATTTGCGATAGGCTGTAGATGGTATACTAAATTCGGATGGCGTAATTTATACTAACAGACGTTTAATGTTGATAAGTCGCCAAGATGCAAGCTAATGACCTCATCAAAGGTTCTTCTGATAAACAAATCGTAACTAAAACGATTAATATGGCTTCTGGCTATATTGATGACTTTCACTCACATTCGTGGCATCAAATTGTGTTTCCTTTGCAGGGGCTGCTGCAATCAAGTATCGGGGATAAAAGCGGGATCGTACCTCACAATGGTATGCTCTACATACCCGCAAATACAGTGCATAAATCCATAGCGATTACAGATACACAGTTTTTGGCGATTTACCTTAATCCCGACAAATATGTTCAGTATGGAGACAAACCAAAATCCTGTCTGGTAACGCCATTTATAAAAGCATTAATACTGCTTTTATTTGAAAACGAGACGCTCACTCAAGCAGAGTCCAATATCACACATTTGCTAACCGTATTGCGAGATCAGATCGAGATCGCAAACCGTTATGAAATACCCCTACTAATACCTACCGATAAACGCCTTTTATCCATCTTCTTACAGCTTAAAGAGCAACCGGATCTGCCATTTACGTTAAAGGAGTGGGCAACAAAAGTGGGCGCTTCTGAGCGCACTTTGTCGCGATTGTGCTCAAGAGAGTTTTCTCAATCATTTTCACAGTGGAGACAAAATGTAAGGTTAGTTTTATCTTTGCAATTGTTAGGGTCGCAAAAGAGTATACAAGAAATTGCTATCGAGTTGGGGTACGCTTCTGACTCAGCGTTTGTGCAAGCGTTTAAGAAATTGTTCAACCAAACACCGAGAAAGTACCGAATTGCCAACTTACAGCACAACGTAAATTTATTTTGATCAACTTATACCGCTTGCTCGCGACTTGCACTAGAGAAGAAAGTATCTTATCGCGAATGCTTTTAAGTTCTGTCGGGTTTATGTAGTCTAGGTGAGATTTGATTATTGGAGGCATTTCGCGATGTTGCGAATTCTTTTATGTGCTAGCTTAGGATTAGCACCAAGTTTTGGGTTGGTTGCCAAAGAGGTAATGACTCCTGACAAGCTTTTGCAAGTAAAGCGCGTGAGTGCGCTTGGATTATCTAAAGACAACACCCATGTGATTTATAGAGTTACGACGCCAAACGTTGAAAATGATGACTTTGATAGCAAAGTCTATCAAGTGCCGTTAAAGGGTGGGGCGTCTCGACTTATAAGCGCGTATCAAGGGATATTGTCAGACGATAATATTTCGCCTGATGGCAGCAAAAAACTATTTCATGATACTGTAAATGTTGAAGCTGTGCTGGCCACGGATAGACATAAAGCGCTTACGAAAGCCAATGCTTACGTGTTTGATGATTTAAACTACCGCCATTGGGATACCTGGAAAGACGGCAGTGTTAAGCATGTGTTTTATCAGGATCTAATCACAGAAGAAAAAGTCGACATCATGAAAGGGATGCCTTTTGATAGTCCGACGTCACCATTTGGTGGTTCAAGCGATTATGTTTGGGGTCCAAAAGGTGAAAATATCTACTATGTCAGTAAAAAGCTGACTGGCGCAGAATATGCTAGCAGTACCAACACGGATATTTATCGTTATAACTTAGCCAGCAAGAAAACCACCAACCTAACCGAGCAAAACTTGGGTTATGATAAAAGCCCAGAGTTCTCATCCACAGGGCTGCTGGCTTTCTTACGTATGGATGAGCCCGGTAACGAGGCGGATAAGAATGACATCATCGTTAAGCAGGGTGACAGAGAAGTCAACTTAACTGCGCATTGGGACGGCACGGTAAGCAGTTTTGAATGGGGTCATGATGGTAAGCATATTTATTTTATTGCACCAGTTGACGGCACAATCCAGCTATTTCAAGTAGCGGTGAACACCAAAACCAAAGCCAAACCAAAAATTAAACAGCTAACCAAGGGTATGTTTGATGTTAATAGCATTGTAGCGGCTCTAGACGATCAGTTAGTTGTTACTCGCAATAGCATGAATCAAGCAAAAGAGATCTTCCGCTTTGATCTGAATAGCAAAAAGCTTGTTGCGCTGACAAATGTGAATGAAGCGCTTTATGCTGATTTGGATTTACCTCACGTTGAAAAACGAATGGTGAAGACAAAAGACGGCGAAGACATGCTAACTTGGGTTATTTACCCGCCTAATTTTGATAAACGCAAGCAATATCCAACGCTATTATATCTTCAAGGTGGCCCACAAGCACCGTTATCACAGTTTTACTCCTTCCGCTGGAACTTCCAAGTGATGGCTTCACAAGGGTATATTGTGGTTGCGCCAAACCGTCGTGGTATGCCAGGGCACGGCGTGAAGTGGAACAAAGATATCAGCCAAGACTGGGGTGGTAAGGCGATGCAGGACTACCTTGATGCAATCGACGATGTTGCGAAAGAGTCATATGTTGACAACAAACGTATCGCGGCAGTTGGTGCCAGCTTTGGTGGTTACTCTGCGTTTTACTTAGCTGGTAACCACGATGGTCGTTTTAAAACCTTTATCGCGCACTGCGGCATTTTTGATTTGCGCAGTATGTACGGCACAACCGAAGAAATGTTCTTTGTGAACAACGAATTGGGTGGCGCGTACTGGGAGCAAAACAATGCGGCCATTAGCAAAGCATACAATCAGTTTAACCCAATCAGCTATGTGGATAAGTGGGATGCGCCGATGTTCGTGATCCATGGTGGTAAAGACTACCGTGTACCGCTGAGCCAAGGGATGCAAGCTTTCCAAGCCGCAAAACTTCGTGGCTTGAAGAGTCGTTTCCTTTATTTCCCTGAAGAAAACCACTGGGTACTGACACCGCAAAATGGGATAGTATGGCAGCGTGAATTCTTCAAGTGGTTAGAAGAAACCTTATAATTGCTGTAATTAGCATCTTTATTGAGTAGCTGCATTGAGCACGGAATAACAACTCGCTTTCTAGCCGTTGTTATTCCGAAACAAAAATTGATCGCCAAAGCAATATTGTTCGATTGGCAAGACAACGGGCTTGGTTATTTATGACGGTGTCAAAGCTGAACCCACCGATGCGAAGCAAGTTGCTTCAACTTCTAAGCCATAATCAACCTATGTAAATGAAGCAAGCGTTGAGGCGCGATACATTGTAGTCACTTTACACAATTAAGGTGATTTACTCATGATTAAACGGTTATTTTTAATTTTTATTTTAGCTACTTTTTCTTTTCCCCCATTGGCAAAAACATCGGATGACCACCGTGTATTAATTGTTCTTACCAGCCACGACCAACTAGGAGATACTGGTCGAAAAACAGGGTTTTGGCTCCCTGAGCTAACGCATCCGTATTACCGTCTAAAAAAGGCCAACATCAAAGTTGATATTGCAAGCATCAAAGGCGGTTTTGCCCCAATAGATGCGAGAGCACTGACAGAGCCTGATAGTTATCATCAAGTTTTTTTAAATGACGCAGAGTTGATTAATAAGGTGATAAATACCATTCCACTAAATAAAATAGATGCAAATGATTATGATGCGGTAATTTTTAGTGGCGGATCTGGGCCTATGTGGGATTTCCCTGACAATCGTGATGTTGCGCGTGTCGCTTCCGATATTTTAAATAAAAATGGAGTACTTGCTGCTGTTTGTCATGGTGTAGCAGCGATCACGAATGTTAAGCTTGCGAACGGAGACTATTTAGTTAAAGGCAAGCAGGTTACAGGGTTTAGCAATCAAGAGGAAAGTGATTTAGGAACAACGGATATCGTCCCATTCCTATTGCAAAACCGGCTTATCGAACGTGGTGGTATTTACTCTTCAGCAGCTGCATGGCAGACCAATGTAATCGAAGATGGGCAGTTAATTACCGGACAAAACCCTGCATCAGCCACATTACTTGCAGAGAAAATTATCGCAAAGTTAGATAGAAGGTAACTAGCTCCAACACATCATAATCATTTGTAAACCAAGGGGATATAAGCCTATGTTACGTTAAGTTCTTGCCACCAAGCAGAAGGCGGACTGACAAGAGGCTAGCATAAATAAGTCGGTTTATCTTTTTGGTTTTCGTTTCAGATAGTATCCGAATTGTAGTGTGTTCAAATAGGAGGCATACTAAGTCAATCAAAGGAAACTAGAAGGGTGAACAAATGTCTAAATGGATAATAGCTGGACTTTGGTTACTTATGTTGGCTATGAATACAAAGGCAGCTGAAGAAGCGTTAACGATTGATAATGTAGTGCCCAACAACATGGCATTAGCGTTTGCGAATGACGCAAATATCTATCCAGATAGTAGTGACTTCAAAGTACTTAACGCGGTGTTGATGAGTAATGAAAGCGGTGAGCGCTGGGCTGTGGTTACACTCAAGAACCAATCAAGTGGCCGCCGCACGTTAACACATAAACATCTATTGGCACTGACGGCAAATGGTCAACGGATCGCGCCAATGAAACTCTCTGAAAACTTTGATGGCGGGGAAACGCTTTCACTTACATTAGCTTTCGGTGAGAACAAGTTCCCGTTGCTGAGCGTATATACGCGTAACTGAATTAAGTTGTTCTGGTCTCAAAATAGCCGACTTTTGAGTTGGGCTTTTGTTACCAATGAAGGCCTAACAACTAATACTGCGCCTCTCCAAATTAGTTGTGCGATCATGTAACTGGTATAAACAACGAAAAAGCCCTAACAGATGCGTAAGGGCTATATTCGATGTGTTTGCAAGCAATATCTATTCTGCTTTAAAGACGTTTTATTTGAAGGTGAAACCCGGCCTCCACCACTTTAAAAATCTATTTAATAAATAAGATTTCGCCTTGCCTGTACGTTTAGTGCAGGCAAGAGGCGTAGCAGTTTTATAGCCAGGTTTCCTTACCTAGAAATAGTCTTGTTAATTAAGCCGATTAATAAATATGTCTCGCTGTAACATCACTGGGTATTAAATTCCCAAGACTTAGTTTCTTCTTCCGCACAGCTAATCACCATAGCGCTGTTGGTATACTGATTAAGGTATTTAGAGCTGAGGCACTTACCTGTAATGCGGTTGCGGATCTGATATTTATCGTTGTCATAGGGGCCAATAAAATCCCAGATTGAATTGTTACTTGGTTCTGTCGGTGCAGTTAGGCCAAAATGGTCGTACTCTGCGGCGCCCGGATCTGTCAGATAATGCCCATCTAGTGGATCATGGATCAAGTAACCCCCTTGCATACCTTCAAGCGTGACGCGTTTCATGCTCTGCTCGCAGCCAGCCGATAAACCGTATGACATTTTAGAGCCTATGTAGCCAACTGACCACAAGCACATACCATTTTGACCCAGCTTGAGGTGGCGACCTAGCGGTGGTGCTTTGCGGTCAAATGCCCAAGTCTCGCTGTTATCACTACAGTTGATATTGATTAGGCTACCATTGTTTGTTGCTAGACACTGCTTGGTATCTTTATTGCGTAGCGCAAATTTATTGTCTCCGTTGGTGTCATAGATATACCACACTGCAGCAGGCTCAGTAATGGTTTCTGCAGGCCCAAAAGGGGAGCCCGGTGTGATAACACGATATAGCCGGGCATTAGAAAAGCCGATGTTATTCTGGCTTCTTAAATGTTTGCCGTCGGTAAAACGGGCAATTTTATAGCCATCATCTAAATGAGTAAGCCTCAGCTCGTAGCTGTTTGCATTACAGTCTTTGCTAGCGCAGGTATTGTTACTGGTGTCACGTAGACGAACCAGCGCGTTGTTTGTCGGTACGTGGCTGCCGTTGATCTCCCACTGAGCTCCATTACAGCCACCGACGGACAGCGACTCCCCAGAGACAGTCAAGCACCGGCCAGTGGACTTATTTTTTAGTTCATAACGGCCTTGTCTATTGACTGAGCTGAGGTGCCAAGTTGCGTCACTACCTCGATCCGAATATATCTGAAAGCCAGAATCGCCGCCCTTGTCTTTAAGGTAACGGTTATCTTCAGCACGTTGGATTGAATAACCGTCATTAAAAGGTTCAAATACGAAGTGGCTGGCACCATAGGTACAAATGCTACGCACTTTAGATTGCTGGTCTACACAAAGGTTGGATGCACCATGTTTTAGACGAAGGGCATTGTGAAAATCAATAGCTCCCGCGTTGCTCGTCAACTCATTGCGAGTCATGATCAGGTTATTGAGGTCCCATGAGTCTATTACATGTGCAAGGTTGTACATCACTTCCTTCACATCCACATGTCGGGATGTTTGATCTAAAAAGGAAGGGTTGCGGATCTGACTGATACGAGAGTTGTAGTTACTATCACAATGAGAGCCATTCATTGAATAGTTGTCGTAGTCATCAGTGTAAGAGTTATGACGACATGGTGAGATAAAGGCTTCTCGGTACTGGATCAGTTTAGAGTCTTCAAAATTTAGGCTCACAGAAATCAGGCTTGGATTTCGGCTATTGGGCACGACTTCAAGGCCAATCTGACGCAAAGCCTCACCCCAGTTGCCGTCTTTTAAACTCATGAAGTCGAAGAAGGTTGCATAACCTAAAGTACAAGAAGCATTGTTTGCACTGCTCTCTTCCGGTCGGGTAAACAGGTCGGTAAGGTACTGATCACCAGAGCGAATATCATATAAAGTAGTATAAGGAACGAGTCCATCGTCACTGAGATTATGCCAATAAGGCGGTGTATCCAAGTTCGCGCACATATTGTCGAATTCTGCTCGGTGCAAAAAGGTCATTTGCATCGCACTAACAAAGCCTGGGATAACACTTCTAGTGAGGGTATCAAATGTGGTTTTGGAGACAGAACCTGTGTCTATCTGTTTGAACTGGTTCTGGATCACAGTCGCAAGGTCATCTGCCATCTTGCTATATTTCTCGGCAAGACTATAATGTAACCCTTTTAGGTCCGAAGTGGCATCTCTATGTGCTGATTTCATAAGATGCTGAATATCATTTAATGGTCCTGTTAGCTGACTGACTTCCAGATTCGATATACGCGCTTCGAAGTGGGATAAGCAGCCAGCCAATGTTGGGTCCGCACCGTTAATAGACTCTTCGTTCATAGAGTCCATTATCGTGTCGTGAAGTAACGGATAGACTACGCTTAAAGCAGGGCTGCTTTCAAAAGCTAATCCTGCAAAGTTGTTTGCCAGAGACAGCGCGCCACTTTGATAATCGACGGTGGTGGAGGTACTGCTGGTACGCGACGCGTAATCAAAACAGGGGCCTTGTAAATTATTTGCTAATGATTTTTGTGAGATCAGAAGCGAACTTAGTCCTAATGACACACTGAGTGCCAAGGTGAGTTTTTTCATTATTTTTCTCTAATTTGAATTTTTTTTGTTTTTGATGCTGTTACCGTCCCTTTTGGTGATTAAATTTACCTTCTTTGGCATTTTTCAGCTTCAACATGATTGACCCTTATTGAAAAAGTTACCTCCTAACAAGTTACAAAATGGTTTGGAAAAGTAACATCTGAAAATGGAAGGTCAATTAAAAGGTTTTAAAATGAGCTTGTGTTACGATGTTATGTATTTTTAATGTAACTAAAATGATGCTTAAGCGTGAGTTATTACTTATTTACTTAATACAATTGGTATTAGCGCTCAACTCTTGCTTAACAAGCTAAGCAAGAGTTGAATGATGCAGCAAAGTCAGGACTAAAAAGAGAAATAAAGCGCTAGGCTAAGCGCGTAAGGTAAATTTTTGGATCAATTGTGCCAGCGCGCTTGCTTGCTCGCTAAGTTCTTCACCTGAGTGCGCAGCAATTTGAGTGTCTTGCAAAGAGCTGCGACTAGATTCTTCAATATGCGAAACATCACGTGCCATTTCACTTGCAACCACCGATTGTTCCTCTGTTGCTGTTGCAATGGATTGGATCATGGTCGCGATTTCCGATGCACTTTTGACAATTTCTTCAAGTTGCGAGCCTGCTTCTTCAGCCATCAAGACACTTTGCTCAACTTGGTTGACGCTACTTTGCATCGACGTAACAGCATGTTCGGTTTGTAATTGTATAGACTGAACTGTTGATACCACTTCTTCAGTCGCCTTTGACGTCCGTTCTGCTAATGTCCTAACTTCATCAGCTACCACAGCAAACCCTCGGCCTTGTTCACCTGCCCTTGCAGCTTCAATTGCTGCGTTGAGAGCCAGTAAATTAGTTTGTTCTGCAATGCTGCCAATAACACCGATCACATTGCCGATTTGACTACTTAGCTCCCCTAGGTTCGTTACGTTGCTGGCAGTATTTTGAACATCTTTCGAGGCTGCTCGGATTTTTTCAATAGTTTCACCTACCGAACCTCCACCTTGTATGGCAAGCTTTTTTGCCTGCTCGGCATGGCCTGCTGCTACTTGGCTTTGTGTCGCTACCTCTGAAACGGTCGCACTCATTTCTTCAATTGCAGTAGCTACTTGTGTTGATTGATCTGAGGACGATTGGCTTCGTACAGCAATTTGGTTATTGGTTACAGCAATGTTTTGGCTAGATGCACGAACCTCACCAACCACTTTACTGATTTCTCTGAGTAGATTGTTTAACGATGCCGCCATCTTATTCGTTGAAGACGCCAGGCTGTCGATTTCATCTTTACTTTGGTGAACAATATCAGGCTGGGAAATATCTCCATTACTGACTCGCTCGGCAATTTCTAGGACCTGATTTAACCGATTAATAATGGATTTATTCAACGAATAAGCCACTATCGCACCAATTGCGGCCGCAAGTATACAAATGATAATTATAATAAAAAGTGTTGAGTTCAAGCCATCAACTAAATTATCAAGAGACCTTGTTGCATCATCTCTTTCTTCGTTTGCTGATACCGTTAAGATTTTATTCAACGGTTGAAGATATGTTTCATCAGCAATTTTTAACGCTCGACGACTTATTTCAGTACTTGTATTTTTAGCGAAAAGATCGTCGTTAATACGTTTTTGGTATTGAGATATTAAACGCATGATTTCAGACATTTTTTCACGGTCAGATGCTTTGCTTGATTCGTAAATGTAGAGTGTTTTATGCGTTTCCTTAAAAGCTTCAAATAAACGTTCGAATTGAAGTTTTTTACTTGAATCGCCATTGGCATATTCAAGTGCTGAAGCCTCTAGTCGATGGCCGATATCTAATAGCTGGTTGTAATAAATCATACCTGGTAGGTCGTCGTTTTTGATTTCTAGAGCACGGGATGTTTCTACGGAGACCTTTAACCATACGAAAACGCTGGATAATGTCATGAGTAGTATTATTGTGCCAAAGGCAAGGAATAGTTTTCTACTTAGCTTCATGGTTACAACCTGAATATCAAATATGGATTAAGTTCAACTTTGATGCGAAATGACACTATTTACTACCTTGTTACGTAATAATGAATTGTTCAGTGCATTCATCGAAGTACGAGTTTAAGTGGACTATTTTTTGATACTGCTCTTTGAGCGTATTTCTCCTAAGGGTACATTGAATATAGCATATCTTCACAGGTAGCCTGAGTTTCGATAGTTAGTGTTTTTATAGCAGTCTGTTTAGCACTTACTACGACAGTCATCGTGTCTTGCTTACAGGTTATAGTAGATAGCAGGACGCGAAAGTGGGGTTATCTCCACAGCTCTCTTGCTGTTCAAGGAAATAATTTAAGGGCATTTAACAACAATAAAGAGCCCGCTCACTATCTAACACCAGATTAAATGTTTTATTTGTTCTGTTTATTTATACACTTTAATTCGGACTGGTGTAGTGTTTGTTGCGTTTAGTTGAATCTTTTTTGACTTAAATCAGACACAGTCAGTGAGGAATTTTGAACACTAGCGCTAAACTACTCTTAAGGGGCTGTGTGTTCGATGTTTTTGTAGTTAATATAGGCAGGCGCGATGGCCTGCCTGATAGTGGATTAAAACTTAGACGGTGCTGGAGGCACTGTCAGTGCTTTCTTCGGGTTATCTTTTAACTCCTGCAATAGCTCTTTTACCGCACGCTCGACCGACGGGTCTTTACCTGCATGAACCAGCTCTGGTCTATCGATCACTTCGATATCAGGGCTGACGCCCTCATTTTCGATGATCCAATTGCCTTCATTATCAAGAATGCGGAAGGTTGCAGCGATAACCTGACCTCCGTCAACAAGACTTGGATTACCTGAGATACCGATAAGGCCACCCCAAGTGCGAGTACCAATTAGTTTGCCAAGACCTGCCTGACGGAAGTAATAAGGTAGAGCATCACCGCCTGAACTTGAATAGCCGTTGATCAACATCGCTTTTGGACCATCGTGAGCAAATTGTGGAGTTTTTGTTGGCTCAACACCACGACGTTTCCAGTAATTAAGCGGTTTACGAGCAAGCCAAGTGATCATGTGCTCGGGGATAAAGCCGCCACCGTTATATCGGTCGTCGATGATCAGCGCATCTTTACTCGTTTGTGGCATAAAGTTCTTAAATAATGAACGGTTACCATCATAATGAGTATTTGGTAGGTGAACGTAGCCAATCTTACCGTTTGATAATTTATCCACATAGTCAGCGCGTGATTGAACCCATGCCATATAACGTAAGCCTTGTTCGCTGGCGACAGGTTTTACCGTGGTTTTCCAGCTATCATCAGCGCTTGGCGATTTACTCAATACCAACTCAACTTGCTCGCCTTGGGTATTTTCAAGTAGCTCGTAAAAGTTAACTACGTCTTTTACCGAGCGACCATTTACCGAGATGATGTAATCTCCCGCTTTGGCATTCACGCCGGTTTCGTCGAGTGGTGAACGGTAGTCTTCATGCCAGTTCTCACCTTTGTAGATACGCTCAATTTTTACGTAGCCAGACTGATGAGCGCTTATTTCTGCGCCAAGTAAACCATGCTTTTTGCGTTCGGCTGTTGGGGCATCACCAGATTGTACATAAATGTGACCTGCATTGATTTCACCCGCAATTTCACTAAGTACATAGTCTAAGTCGCTACGGTGTGCGACAGCGCTGGCAAGTGGTTGATATTTATCTAAAATTTCATCCCAATCTTGACCGTGGTGATGCTCGTCGTAGAACCAATCACGTAATGTACGCCAGCCTTCCACATACATTTGTTGCCATTCAACTTTAGGGTCGATTTTCAGTGTCATCTTAGATAGGTCAAGCTGACTGCTCTTTAAGTCCTGTTTTGGCTTAGGCGCGATAACACTGTAATTATTGCCAGCACGAGCAATTAGATGCTTACCACCAGCGGCAACCTTATAGCTGCTTACCCCTTCGGCAACCGTCTCTAGTTTGCTATCGGGTTCTGTGCCTAGGAGCTTCAAGGCACCGCCCGTTAAGGTTAGTACGCCACCTTCAACACCTGTAAGCGAACCGTAGTTACCCGCTGGGGCTGAGAGTGATACAACCCGCGACATAAAGCCGTTGGCCTCAATATAATTTTCTTGTTTGTCACTGTCTTTTTTCGTCTCGCCGTCTGATTGAATGCTTAGCTCATCACTTTCAAACGCGTTTAATGGCTTGATATGACTATTCACCGCAACGCTATAAATGCGTGTGGCATTATTAAACATATAATCAAATTCATAGCTGCTAAAGGTGAGGTTATAGTCGCGCTCAGAAGTGAAATAAATGTAGTTACCGTCAGGAGAGAAAGTCGGGTTACGCTCACTGGTCATGTTGTCAGTCAGCCGAGTGATCTTTTTATCCTCAGTATTATAGTGCCAAAGCGAGGCGTAGCGGTTTTCATTGTTCTTAACAAAAACAATATCTTCACTATTTGGCGACCATGTATATTCGGTTAAACCATCTTCGTCGTATTTGGCGGTGTCAATTTTATGCATATCGCCAGATTTCGCATCAACCCACCATAGCGTATGGTTTTTATCAGCAAAGAGCAGTTTGCTGCTATCAGCCGACCAAATTGGCGTAAAGCGCCAGATGGTACCATTGTCGGTTAACTGGATGGTTTTGTTGTTATTTGCTCTATCTTTTAGATAGATCTCATATTCACCTGTTTTATCGCTCATGTAGGCAATATAACGACCATTTGGTGACCAGCTAGCTTCAATTTCGCGGCCTTCTGGCGTGTAAGAAAGATTGCGGGTTGGGCCCTGTTTTACTGGGACTGAGAATAGCTCACCACGGGCAGTAAACAATGCACGCTTACCATCGTGTGATATATCCATTGAATCAATAAAGTCGCTAACGTTTTTACTATATGGCATGGCATATTGACGCACACCTGAAACATCAATTTTTAGCTTCTTCGCGGTCTTTGTCGCTTCGTCAAAGCGATATAAATAACCGCCATTTTCATAGACAATGGCATCTGGTCCAGCTGATGGCCAAAGCACGTCAAAGTCTTTGTGGTCAGTCATTTTTATCGGTGACTTACCATCGCGATATTTATAGAGGTTGAGCGTGTAGTCACGATCAGACACGAAGTAAATACTGTCATTCACCCAAGTTGGTTGCTGATCGGTTGCTTTGTCAGTCGTAAGTTGTTTGGACGTATTGTTTTCAAGATCGTAAATCCAGACATCCTGTGCTCGACCACCACGAGAACGTTTCCAGGTTCTAAACTCTCTGTCGATTGGTGTGTAAACATACTTGCTACCATCAGGGGAGAGCATACCACCACCGGTTTCTGGGATGGCCATCGGCTGCTCAAGTCCACCCTCTACTGGCACCATATATGGGCGACCCATACGTTTGCCCCATGGTGTGCGATTTGCTCTAAAAACGATATGTTTGCCGTCAGGCGTCCAGTCCATCACACGATAATCAAAACCACCGCGGGGAGGCATTGGGCCAACGTCGTTATAATATGTGAGTTGTTTTAAACCAGAACCATCGGCATTGATCACATAGATCTGACGGCTGCCATTATATTCAGCGGCAAAAGCGATTTTGCTGCCATCTGGTGAGAACTTGGGGAAAGTTTCAAAACCTACATGGTCGGTCAATCGTTGGCTTTTACCTGAATTGGTATCTGCAATATAAATGTCGCCAGCGTACACAAAAGTGACTTTATCTTTGTGAATATCTGGAAAGCGGAGTAGGCGAGTATCTTCTGTCTGATACGCCGAAACAAAAGGCGCGGCTGCCGTAGCAATAGCGAGCACGAGTGTTTTTATCTTCATCATAATATAGGCATTTCCGTTATAATTTTGATACATAATAACGATTGGGAAGTGAAATGCACCCAATTTAGATGAGTAGCTTGTTTCAAAATGTGAAAAAACACCCCACCGCGGAGTGTGGTCGCGATGAGATGTTGAGTAGTTGGGGGAGTATCAATGAGGTACTGGTGTACCTCAAGATTGTGTCAACTTAGAACTGTGCAACAAAAGTTAGGTTGCTTGTTTCGCCGCCATCTGTGTCAACAACACTACCTTTAAGGTAGTAAGTGTCATTGAAGAAGTATTTAGCTTCTACCGCTAGGTCTGAGTCATATGAACCTAGACCAAGCGCAAAGTTGCGAGTGAAGTAGTAGTTTGCAAGTACGTTTGTTACAGAGTCATCTACAAAATCTGTATCAATGCGATTGTGTTCTACGTCGATTGTGAAGTAGCTTTCACCACCTACATGCATGAAGTAGCGTGCACTTAGGTTTAGATAATCAAATTCGTCTTCAGTTTCAACAGTGAAACCAATGTAATCTGTAGAATTTAGTTCGTGATTATACTCAGCTTTGAACCAAGTTACGTCACCATATTCAAACTCTTCGTGGCGAACGCTTAGTTTTAGGCTGTCGTTGTATAGGTAACCAAAACCGATAGAGTAATGGTCGTCAGCCTCGCCAAGATCTGCGATGCTACCAGTTACAAACCATTCTTTAGTAATGAAGCCTTCACCACGCGCTGAGAAAGCATTTGAATAATCATCGTTAAAGTAACTTACGCCTACATTGCTGTCCGTATCAAGGTAGCCAAAGTCATCCCATACGCCTACTGATTCTTGAGGTGCGAAGAAATAGCGAGAAGAAAGCATCAGTGCGCTGTTGTCAGAGCCGTCATAATCTGTATAACTAGCAGTGTTGAACCACTCTTTTTGTACGTTACCAGTGTTAGCCTGAGCTGCTGCTGAAACAAGTAGTGAAACAGCTGCGATAGATAGTAGTTTTTTCATAGTCATCCCTTTAATTTCCATATATTGAGCTACATCGACTCAACGGCGCGCATGGTAGTATTAGAAATCTGAACGGAAGCTGACCGTAATGAAAAAAGTTTGGATGTTGGCAAAAAGCTGAGACTTAATTATGCTTTTTGTCTATGAGATAAACGTAACGGAAGAGAGCATGACCAATCCATTCCATGGCATATCAATAGGCACTGAACGCTTTGGAGATGATATTTATCTCACACTTAAGCCGACAGGTAAACTCACTCATGAAGATTATGTTGTTATTACACCAATAATTGAGAGTGCACTGAAAGCAGTAACAAAGCCTAAAATCTATGTGTTTCTTGATGCGACTGATTTTGAAGGTTGGGAGCCAAGGGCTATGTGGGACGACTTCCGGCTCGCCTATGAACATAGTACTGAATTTGCCAAGGTAGCATTATATGGCGGTAAAAATTGGCATCGACTTGCTGCAACAATAGGTAACTGGTTTGTTACTGGTAAAGTGAAGTATTTTGATGATAAAGAAGATGCGCTGAAGTGGGTTAATGAGAGAGATTGATTTAAGTTGAATTAAATTCATTATATATGCGTTGTGGCTCGAGACACTATTCAGATGTGCAAAAAGTGGATTATTCAACCTATCATCAGTATAGTGAATTAACACCATTGGCTTTTGTCATAACGGCTTAGGAGCTTCTACTGTGAAAAAAATACTGATCACTGGTGCGAACCGCGGTATTGGATTTGCGTTAACTAAAACCTATCTACAGGCCGGTTGGCATGTATTAGCGACTTGTCGAGACCCACTTATTGCTACAGAGCTGAATTCTCTCGCACCAACTTTTCCTGAACTCCAAGTATTTGCCTTAGATGTCACTAATTTCGACCAGATGGAAGAGTTAAGTGAGAAACTGGCCCCTGTTGCCATTGATATCGTTATCAACAATGCGGGTATTTATGGGCCGAAAGGCTACGCATTTGGTGAAACCGATATAGAAGCGTGGCGAGAGGTGATGGAGGTTAATGTCTTTTCCACCATGCGACTTGCAGAACTATTTTACACTCACCTTTACAATGGTAATGAAAAGATTTTTGCGGCCATTTCCTCAAAGGTAGGCAGCCATACCATGAATACCAAAGGTGGTGGCTATATTTATCGCAGTTCGAAGGCAGCGTTAAACTCAGTGATAAAAAGCTTGTCTAATGATCTACTAAGTGAAGGGATCCGCACCGTTGCGCTTCACCCCGGTTGGGTCCAAACCGAAATGGGAGGCTCTAACGCGTTAATCACTCCAGACGAGTCTGCCAGTGGGATCTATTCAGTACTATCTCATTTTGTGGATGCACAAAGCGGTGGCTTTTATGACTATAAAGGTGATGCTATTCCTTGGTAATAAACAGATAACTAATTGCGTTAACAAGAGAAATAAAATACTCTGCTACTTAACGAAACAGGTAAATTAAGTAGTGCCTGCATAGTAGTAAAGGAATGTACATAAAGTGGTAGAAGTTCAAAATTTGGTCTTCACACGCCGTGATGGTGAGATGCATCGAGCTGTTTTAGATAAGCTCAGTCTTAGTATCGCGGCTAAAGAACAGGTTGCTATTGTTGGTGATAGTGGGTCGGGTAAAACTACACTGATCCATCTTATTGGTGGCTTGTTAAGACCTGACGATGGCAGGATTATTGTTGAGGGGCATGATATTGCTCAGTTAAATGACACCGAGCAAGCGCTATATCGTCGCAGTCTGGGCATGATATTTCAACACTATCAACTGCTTGCTCCTCTATCTGTCTATGACAATATCGTCTTCCAAGCACAGCTCAATCAATTGACCCCCAAACAAAGTGATGTCAATGCACTGGCCGAGCGCTTGGGGATTTTGCATAAATTAACTGCCTATCCTCAGCAATTGTCAGGAGGGGAGCAGCAACGAGTTGGTATCGCGCGCGCCATGATCAACAAACCTAAGTTACTATTGGCTGATGAGCCGACAGGAAACTTAGATGCTGCAAAGAGCGAAGAAGTGGTATCACTGCTGCGTGAGCTGTGTGAAGAGCAAGGCGTTAACTTGCTTATGGTTACGCACAGCCAACATCTCGCTGACAGCCTCGATAGAAAAATCACCATTCAAAATAACCGTGCTTATGGCTAAAACAATGAAGCGCCTAAGTGCATTATCAGAAGTTCGACTTGTACTCTTTGTTTTTATCCAATTTTACAAAAAACATCTTTGGTTGTTTTTGCTGTTCGTCTTTGGCTTGTCTTTGGGCAGTGCTTTGCTTGGTTCAATTCAAGGACTAAACCAAGAAGCAACGGAGCGCTACCAGCAAACCAGTGCGCTTATTAGTAATCCCATAAGTCATTTTGTGCGCCCAAGCGCAGGCCGAGATATGTTAACTACAGACGTGTGGCAAGCGCTTCGAAGCGCTGGCATCGTTTCGGCTGAGCCAGTTTTGGAAGGTGTATTGACTCTGCCGAACGGTAAAGGACTTCGCATTAAAGGAGTAAATACTTTGCAATGGCTTTCTGCGCCTAAAACACAATCACGGGGAGGCAGGTCAGGTAATCAATCAGCACCATTGCAGTTCGGGTTTAATACTATTTATGTATCTGACACGATGGCTCAACGGCTGTTGCTCAGTAATCATGAAGCGCTCAAGCTTTTTGATGTGGATGTGCATTTCGTCATTTTATCAGAGCTTGCAGATGGTATAGCATTAGCCGATATTGCATTAGTTGACTATTTACTGAATTCGTCAGGTCGAATTAGTTATATAGAGATCTCAAACTCCGTATTAGACGAAGCAAAAGTTAGGAAGATCATAGGTGACGAAGCACAGTTGCAAAATGCGCAAGCGCAGTCTTTCGATTCGTTGTCAAAGGCGTTTTTCTTCAACCTGCAAGCCCTCGCACTTCTTGGCTATCTGGTCGGTGCTTTCTTGAGTTTTAACGCTATAAAGCTGTGTCTGCACGCGAGAAAAAAACTACATCAGCAGCTCACACTACTCGGGTGTATTCAATCAAATGTGGTCGCAGCTGTAGTTATTGAGGTGCTCATCTTAAGCTTGATTGCTGCACTGGTGGGTGCAGGTGTGGCTTTCTTGGGGGCAAACCTACTGGTGAGCGAGATCTCTATGGCGTTAGAGAGTTTATTTGCATTAGATAGGCATTTACCGGTTCATTTCAGTTGGTTAGTCGTACTGCAAGCATTCATATTAAACCTTTTAGTGCTGGCAAGTGTGGCCTATTGCCAGGTAAAACCTATCACTTTTTATAACTCTTGGCAGAGTAAACTAGCCAGTGGAATTTTACTGGTTGTGGTTGCAGGGTACTTTTATATTGATAGTGACGCGCCATTGCATGCGCTTGGTTTATGTCTTTGCCTTCTGTTGCTCTTTTTTATGATAACACCAGTGGTACTTCGAGCCGCGTTCAAACGTATTTCAACTCAGCACCCATTAGTCAAATGGATGAAAGCTGACAGTGGCGAGCAGATCAGAGTACTTGCAATCAGTGTTTATGCCGTATTGCTTGCGGTTGGCACTTCTGTTGGGTTGCAAATTATGGTGAGCAGTTTTAGTTCTGCTTTGCAGATCCATTTAGATGGTCGTCTTAGCGCGGACCTGTATGTGAGGCCTAGCAAAGTATCTGACGCGCAATATCAATGGCTGTTAAACCATAAGGAAATCGATAAGGTTGGCGTATTCTGGCGCGCAGAGATAAATTATGACCTGAATTCAAATCCACGAGACACTCTACCTGCGAGTTTGATGAGCTTTGGTAGCTCTGGTGAACATCACCACAACCTTACTTTGCTTTCGGGAACTTCGCCTAAAAGTGATGCGCTTTATTACGATGCGAATAATAACGTGAGTGGGTGTCTTGCCAACGAGCCAAGTAAGCTATTGTATGGCGTTCAGTTGGGACAGCGTGTTCAGTTGCAACAAGGCAAGAGATATATTGACTGTGAAATAACGGGGTTTTATTACGATTATGGTGAACAGCGTGCCGTATTCGTCGCCGTTAGTGACGCGATTAAAAATGCTGGCTTTAACTATGAGGCATATGGCTTCTCAATTGTTCTAAAGCCAGAGGTTGATACCGCTTTATTTAAACAAAAAGTGATGCAGCAATTTCATCTAAATGATTCTCAAGTGGTTCAGAATCAGCGCTTTAAACAGTACGCGACGCGTCTGTTTGAACATACGTTTTACGCGACGCATGCCTTAAATTTAATGATAGTTGCCATTGCGCTATTTGGGTTGTGGGTATCATTGCTCACACTCGGTGCTAAGCAAATTCGCCCGTTGGCTATATTAAAAACGTTAGGTGTCACCACTTGGCAAGTGTTTGCGATCAAATTAGTACAGAGCGCTATGATTTTGCTTGTGAGTTTAGTAATGGCGACGATACTTGGGGGGATGCTCGGGTGGATTTTACTTAAATTTGTAATGCCAATTGGATTCGGCTGGACGATCCCTTTTCTATTACCCTATATGGACATCACGGTTTTTATCACGCTTATTTTTGGTTTAGCTTTGTTTGTTAGTGTAGTGCCTCTACTCAAACTGAGTCGTTATGATACTGCGGATCTGCTGTATGAAGATTAATCCTGTTATCGCTTTATTGTTGTTGTTCTTGGTAGCCGGTTGCACACCAGAATTATCACAAGTACCTGCTTCAAAAAATGATTTTTTCAATCTTGAGTTAGGTGAACCGGTCTCTCCCTCATATCAGTTAAGTTTTCCGTTTGATCATGGCAGTCATCCTGAGCAAGGCATTGAGTGGTGGTATGTTACTGCAAACTTAAAAAGTGATTCAGGACAAGAGTTTGGTGTTCAATGGACGTTATTTCGAACCTCCGTTGCTAACGTTCAATACGTTAGTCCTTGGTGGGATAATGAGCTCTATTTTGCGCATTTTGCAATTCAAGATAATACTAGTCATCAAGCATTCGAACGTTACGGCAGAGCAGGGCAAGTAAAAATTCAAGCTAACCCATTTGTCACACAGCTAGATAATTGGTATTTGCGCAGCGAGACGGAAACATTTTTTCCATTAACGCTTCATGCTGAGCAAGAGAAAAACCGTGCTAATTTAACGCTTGATACAAGCCCAATGGTACTACATGGAAAGAATGGCTACAGTGAAAAAACATCCGATGGTCATGCCTCTATGTATTATAGCTACCCTTTCTTAACGGTTAAGGGCGAGCTCACTTTTCAAGGTGAAACACATCGAGTAAGCGGTGATGCCTGGCTAGATAGAGAATGGTCTTCCTCGTTTATCAGTAAAGCACAACGGGGGTGGGATTGGTTTAGCATTCGTGGTCAAAACAGGTCGAATGGTGCACTAATGGTATTTTGCATTCGTGATAATCAGCAATTTTACAAAGACTGTCGAGGCACCGAAATTTCAGTTGAGGGTAGGGCGAGCGAAATCGGGCATAAGGATATTCAATTAAGTGTTTTAGAGCAGGTTTCGTTAGATGGCGTGAGTTATCCATTTAAGTGGCAATTACGGCTAAAGCACAAGTCACCTATTCTAATAGAAAGCATAAATCGTGATGCGAGAAACCAGCTTACAATCCCATATTGGGAAGGAAGAGTAAAAGTTTCTGGCGGCTATATTGGTGAGGGATACGCTGAGTTAGTTGGATACGAATAACCTACTCTGTATTGATTATACCGAATAGTCTGTACCCATATTTTTATGTAACGCCGCTCATGAGATAGTGCTAGACCAAAAGAAACAAGAATTTATCCTGAAATCTTGTTTTGGCAACGATTTTTTCTGTCAAACTCGGTCCTAGAAAGCTAGACTCTAAGAATATCTTACTATCCGTGTTGCTATGTTAAATACGTTTTTTGTAACCGACCCCGCACCTGAGTTGCTACTTAACGGAACTTACGATGCTACGCTTGTAGCGTTATCTTTGCTGGTGGCTGTTATTGCCTCATTTTTTACGCTTATTCAGATCGACTTTGCAGAGCAAAATCAAAACAGTCGTATAAATCGGCTCGCAAAATTTGGCGGTGCTGTGGCCATGTCTGGTGGTATTTGGAGTATGCACTTCATTGGCATGTTGGCGTTTTCGCTCTGTGTTGAAGTGGATTACGATCCTTGGCTTACTGCGGCATCGATCTTCCCCGCTTTTTTAGGCTGCTGGGTTGCATTTGACCTGATAACTCGACCAAATGTGACACTGGTGATCAAGGGTATCGCCGCTGTTATTTTGGGAGCCGGTATTGGTACTATGCATTACAGTGGCATGGAAGCCATGCAGCTTGGACCTATGCTGGGTTATGATCCTACACTTTTTGGTTTATCAATTGTTGTTGCAGTGTCACTTGCCTTCATTGCAATTCAAGCGAGAAGTAAACTGCGCGATTATGTCAGCGATAACAATACCAGCATGGTCAGATGGTTAGGAGCTTTAGCGCTTGGTGCATCGGTATCGGGAATGCACTATACAGGTATGCAGGCGGCGAAGTTTGTATCGGACTCACCAGTTATTAGCCTAGAGATGCAAGAGCAGCACACGCAATCACTTGCGCTGTTCATTGCCGCCGTCAGTATGATCATTAGTGCTTTATCCGCGCTTATTCATACAGCTAGCAAGTACCGTTCGGTTGCAGCAGACAAAGCTGCGAATGAATCCAGGCTTGCAGCTATTCTAGAAACGGCAGTTGATGGGATCATCACTATCAACGGTGAAGGGATCATTAAGAGCTGCAACCCATTATTTGAACGAATTTTGGGGTGGTCTGAGCAAGAAACGCTTGGCCGCAATGTTGCCGTATTTTTGCCTAAACCTAAAGAAGCGCAAACAGACATAGCCTTCGACACCGCTTATCTTGAGCGATTTAAAGGGGTTGGCCGTGAGGTAAAGGCGCTGCACAAGCAAGGGCATCTAGTGCCTATTCGGCTGGGAGTTGGTGAGGTTGAGTTAAAAGATCAAAGCGCGTTTTATGTTGGCTTTATTACAGATTTAACAGCGCAAAAGCAAATGGAAAAAGCGCTGATTGAACAGGAAGCGCGTTATCGAACGCTGTTAAATAACATGCCTGGTGTCGCTTTTCGCTGCAATATTGATAGCGACTGGACTCTATCTTTCGTAAGCCCCATTGTGGAACAGCTTACTGGCTATCGGGCAGAGGAATTTATGTCGGGGCAAGTCCATTTTGCGAGCTTGATTGTGGAGGACGACATCAGTTTAACTCACGATATCGTTGAACAAGCGCTGCAGTGTGGCAAAGCGAGTTATTCTTTGGAATATAGGATATTACACAAATCTGGCCATACCAAGTGGGTACTTGATAAAGGCTCATTTGAGTATGATCAAGCGGGTAAGGTCGAAGGGATCGCTGGCGTATTGCTCGATATTAGTGAGCGTAAACACATGGAAGACGAATTACGTGCCGCGAAAAGTATTGCTGAGAGTGCGGCAGCTTCTAAGCAGGCGTTTTTAGCTAACATGAGCCATGAGATCCGCACTCCGATGAATGCTATTTTAGGATTCAGTGAAGTGCTTAAAGAGTCTGAGCTGAAGTCTGATCAAAGTAGGCATGTAAATACCATACTGACAAGCGCAAAGGCGTTGCTGCACTTACTTAACGATATTTTAGATTCAGCTAAGCTGGACCAAGGCAAACTCGATCTGGTTGAAAATGATTTCTGTCTATCTGAGCTACTTGATAACGTGGTATCCACATTTTGGTATCAAGCAAAGAAAAAAGGCTTAAAACTTGAGCTCACAATGAGCCGTGACTTACATCAAACCTATCATGGGGCTTCAGACCGGTTACGGCAAGTATTGGTAAATTTGTTGGGTAATGCGATCAAGTTTACGGCTCAAGGCGTTGTAGAGCTTTACGTTGAGGCATCTCATGACAATCATGTACTATTTAAAATCACGGATACGGGCATAGGGATAGCTAGCGACCGGTTAGACTCCATTTTTAGTCCGTTTGAGCAAGCTGATGAAAGTATGAGTCGCCGCTTTGGTGGTACAGGCCTTGGCACAACCATTAGTCGCCAGCTAGTCGAGCTAATGGGCGGGAAAATATGGGCACTTAGTGAGCTTGGTAAGGGGTCTACTTTTTATTTCACAGTGCCACTGAATAAAATTGAGGCATTCGCAGTCACACAGGATGTCCATGTTGAGCTTCCCCCGTTAAGTATCTTAGTTGCTGATGATATTCAACAAAATACCGAGTTGTTGAGCTTATTACTTGAAAAGCAAGGTCATAGTATAGAGGTCGCAGGAGATGGGCTTGAGGCCGTCGAAAAAGCCAAAGCGCAGCAATACGATCTTATTCTAATGGATATTCATATGCCCGGTTGTGATGGGCTTGAAGCGACGCGGGCTATCAAAGCATATGAACGAGACAATAGGCAACAAGAGACACCGGTAATTGCTCTAACTGCGAGTGTGTTGGGCGAGGATAGAGCAGCAGCAAAGGCTGCTGGTATGGCTGCATTTGCCTCAAAGCCTGTGGTGATTGAAGATCTAACTCGTACAATTGCTGAGACGCTCAATATTAATATTGCTCGTACGGCGATTGGTTTAAGGCAAGCCACCAACAAACAGCTGATTAACCGAGCTCGTGCGGTAAATTTATGGGGCAGTGAGACTCGGTTTTTGAAAGAACTAGCTCGCTTTTGGGATAACAAGAGAGAAGAAGTAGTAGCACTCTTTGCTCACGAAGGTCAGTTTACGAGTGATGTACTGCAGAATATTCATACCATTAAAGGAATTGCTGGAAACTTGGCTTTGGAGACACTGTTTGCTCTGCTAGAGCAAATAGAGAGTAAAAAGGGAATTGACGAACGGCTGAGGGCCAAATTGGCACTCATTATTGAAAAACTTGACGATGTTGTTGGGCTAAGTGATGAAGAAGTCGTAACCAACGCATTGAGTGAGGGTGATGTTTTTTTGTTTAAGCAAAACTTACCACGAGTAAAGGAGATGATAGATGAGTCGCAAGTTGAAGATGATGTGCTAGACGCATTGTTAGAAAGTGCTCCTCTTGCTCACCGAAGCCAGGTAGAGGCGTTGAAACATGCATTGGATGATTTTGAATTTGAACGTGCGGAGGAAATTCTTGCACAATTAATGAGTACTGATGTGTAATGATAAATGACCATAAGCCTCTGATTTTAGCCGTTGATGATGAAGCGACAAACCTGCAAATTCTAAAACAAACGCTCGGCAATCAATACCGTATGAAGTTTGCAAAGTCAGGAAAATTGGCCTTGGAGCTAGTAGATAAGGAACTACCCAATTTAATTTTACTCGATGTCATGATGCCAGAGATGACTGGCTTTGAAGTCTGCTCTAAATTAAAAGAAGACCCTATCACAGCAAGGATCCCAGTGATTTTTGTGACCGCCTTGAGCGAAGAGTTTGATGAAACTAGGGGCTTTGAGTTAGGTGGTGTTGACTACATCACAAAGCCAATCAGCCCCGCTATAACCAGAGCACGAGTGAAAACGCACTTGTCTTTGGTAAGTGCGACTGAGCTTAAAAGTGCGTATGTCGAATTGATGCAGCGCCTAGGTCAGGCGGCTGAATATAAAGACAATGAAACAGGGCAGCACATAGCTAGAATGAGCCGCTACTGTTATGTGCTTGCTAAAGCTTGCGGTCTACCAGAAGCGTATGCAGAAGATTTGATGTTGGCCGCCCCGATGCACGATATTGGCAAAGTCGGTATTGCTGACAGCATTTTGCTGAAACCCGGACGTTTAAATGCCGAAGAATATGAGGTGATGAAACAGCACGCTGAATTGGGTGCGAATATACTAGCGGACTCCGAGTCCAAACTCGTCAAACTTGCATATCTCATGGCAATGGAGCACCATGAGAAGTTTGACGGTAGTGGCTACCCAAAAGGATTAAAGGGGGAAGAAATCTCACTTGAAGGAAGGATCTGCGCACTTGCAGACGTATTTGATGCACTCACTTCAAAGCGCCCATACAAAGAGGCTTGGTCTATTGAAAAGGCATTGGCTTTTATCCATTCTGAAAGTGGTAAGCACTTTGACCCAAAATTAGTTGAATTGCTGGGTGAAAAATTACCAGAAATTCTAAAAATTAAAGCCCAGTATGACTAAAGGTTGTTTGTCTCTGCTGACACACAGTTTGATTTGAATGACCATCGTCTTATTGATATTTATGGTGGCTATCCTATGCATATATTGAACACAGCTTATTCTGGCTGAGATGGGATATCGTTTTACCAATAATATTTGCACAAACGTGAGCGATAGAAATGCTGAGGCCTATAATACCGTCAGTCTAAATTTGGGGTATGACAATGCCCCGTCATGGCGTCCACTTCCAAATGTCCTAGCTAATTTTCGTCCACTTGGATGACGACACTGAGCTAAACTCGATAAAGTTAACGCTTTGATTAATAGTAACAAGTTTTGTTACAAAGTCATTTTGTATTTGTTTTAGGTTCTGGTTGTATTTATATGTAATTTCAGTAGTATGCGCCACGAATTAAATACGAGAATGATGGAGTGGATCGTGAATTCAACTTTAAAGCAAGTGGCATTAGTATCAGCACTATTTGCATCAACAGCCTGTCTAGCAAACTCAACAGACTTCGTTGAACTAGGCTACGGAAAAATCACGCTTGATGGCGTTGATGAATTCAAGCCTACGGGTATCGCAGTTACGGTCAACAAGGCTTTTGACGGCTTTTATCTTCAAGGTACTTATGCGGCATTAAGTGATGACTTTAATGATACTTTAATCGAAAGCGATTATTACGCAAATATAGAGGCAAGGGTTAAAGTTGAGACTGATTTAAATTATCTTACCCTTTTAGTTGGTCATCAATTTGATGTAACAGATGCAGGTTTTGTTGATGTATATGGTGGTTATTCTAGATATAAATTAGAACTAGATTATTCAGGCATCACAAATATTACATCTAACGATGGTTACCGTTATCAAGAAAGCTTCTCTGATAAAGATAGTGACACGAGTGATCATTACCATATCGAAGCTGCCTACGAGCATTCGTTTGGAGATCTGAATGCGCGCGTTGGTCTCGGTGTTGAGCGCATTCAAGACGATGAAAGCGAAACTAACTTTGTATACTTAGCCAAGCTTAGTTACCAATTTACCGACAGCATCTCAGCCAATATCAGCTATAGAAATGTAGACGAATACGATAATTTTGGTGTGAACTTAAGATATAGCTTTTAAGCGAGCGAGATACAGTCGCTAACCGGCGGCTGTATCTATACATCTTTTATGTTACCTTTGCGCGACATTCGACAAGTGTTTTAAAGTGTCAGATGAACGGAAAACGTTATTTTCAATTTCCCACTCATAGAACGTAAACGTAAATTTTCCAACGTTAGTTAACCCATACTTCTCATAAAATAGGTTTGCTTGATTCTCTACCCAAGTATAGAGCCAAAAACAAGGGCCGAGTTTTATAGAAGCATAGTTCATTAGCTGAGAACCTACTCCTTTCCCCTGAAAATGTCTTAACACATATAGCTTTTCAATTTCATAACCATAATCTTCGTTATTATAATCTGAGTTGTGATTGGTCAGAATGAAACCTAAAAGGTGACCGTTTTGCTCAGAAACGAAAATATTAAACTCGGGCTTTTCAATGCGTTCCAAAAAGTAAGCCGATGAAAAAGTTTCTAGCGCGAATTGAGCATACTCATGACGGATCCCTTTTTGCGCATAGGTATCAAGCCAAACTTGAATAGATATCGCTGCAAGTGTCACTGCATCAGAGGGAACTGCCGGACGAATAGTAACGTTGAGCATTACGTAACCCTGTCCATTATTTGTGCATATTGGTAATACGCGAGTTGACCTACTCTCCGTAATCGTGGCATTGGAAACTTGGGTAGTGGTTTCGTATAGATAGGTAAATTAGGTACTTTACGACCCATTAACTGCTCAGCGAGACGAATACTTGCCTGTGCACTAAACGCCACACCTGAGCCGCAATACCCAAGTACATATCCGGTGTTATTTTCACTGTAGATATGGGGAAGATCATCAAGCGCGGCGGCAATATAACCACTCCAAAAATAATCTACTCTAGCATTGAGGTTAGGAAAGCAGTCGTTAAGTGCTGAGCGCAAGTTATGTTGATATTTTGCATTGTCCTGATCATGTCCAAACACCGCGCCTCGCCCACCAAACAAAATACGGTTGTCGGGAAGGCGACGATAGTAGTATTTAAGCCGTCTGGTATCCATGACAACTTGTTCTGTCATTAAGCCCTTGGCAGCAAGTTGCTCATCACTAAGAGGTTCAGTCACGATAATGCTACTTAAAATAGGCAAGTAACGCCCTTGAGTTAACGGCGAAAATTGTCGTTGAGCGTAGGCATTCGCTGCGATCACCACCTTATTTGCTGAAACTTTGTGGCCGTTCACTTCTAGCTGGTGGTTGCCATTTGGGTTCTGGTGGTGGGTGACCAGGCTATTTTCGTAAAGTTGCACACCAGCTTGTTGAGCTAATGCCTTATAACTTAGCAACAGCTTCAAAGGGTGAATACCAAACGCGTTGTCAAATCGCAATGCACCAAACCCTTGTTGGTTGTGCATATACGTTTCGGTCAGTTGTTGCTGAGACAGTAACTGATGGTTCTTGCTACCCATAGTCGCAGTGAGAAATTCAGACTGCGCTTTTAGTAGCGAAAATGCTTGCTGATTGTGTGCAACTTTCAAATAACCCGATGCCTGCACATTGCAGTCAATATGCTTGGTGTCGATATGCCCACGGACTAAGGCAACGGCATTGTTGTATTCTTGATATATGGCTTTACTGACAGCTAAACCATACTTTTTGGCCAGTTGCGCATAGCCAAGTCGGCCCGTACTGGGTAGCACAAACCCTGCATTTCTCGCGCTCGCGCCAAAGCCAACTTGATTTGCTTCAAATAGGGCAACGCTTTGATGGTGAGTGGTTGCCAAGTGGTAGGCGGTAAGTAAGCCCGTAAAGCCACCACCGATCACCGCAATATCTACTTGTAACGGTTTATCTAGTGAAGGGGTGGGCGCACCTAAAGGGCAAGTTGCAGCCCAGTAACTGTTAGCAAAAGCTTGGCCTTGGCAATGTGGCTGAGTGAGAGGATCAAATCCTGACATTTTAAAACTCCAATACCATTTCTGCTGCTTGGCAGTGGCATTCAGTACCACAAATAGTACAAACATAGCCGTGATAGATACAGTCGTCTAACCACTTATCATCATGGACTTTGATCAGTTTGCCACCGGCCTTAGTAAAGTATTTTACGGCTCCGTTACCTGGGCTTTGTTTCCAAAGGTGTGAAACGCCAGCTTTTGCACCTTGTTGCTTCAGTGCTTCTATCGAGTATTTTAATAATTGTGGGCCAATGCCTTGTCCCTGAGCTGAAGGTGCGATAGCAATGCATTTAAAGTAAGCCATATCAGCTTTGTCTACAGGCCACAATGTTGGCGAGCACCACTTATCTATAGGCCATTGCCCTGCACTGTATGATGTTCTAAAACCGAGCAACTCACCTTCATTGTTTAGCGCAACAAAGGAAGCATTAATGCCCTCTTTACAGCCTTTTTGGTGCATTTGTTCAATACTTACGTCATCAAGATAATTATCACCATGAACGAGATTGCCAAGTGCGATGACACTGTCGAAATGTTGCGACTGTAAAGGAATGATTTTCATAGGCTGCTCCATTATTGTTATTTGTTGTGAGGTCCTAGCATACCACTTTAATCATGTACCAAAAACGCGAAGATTCGGCAATTTTAACTGGCGCTTTTTGAGTAGTGGTAAGAATAAAAAGTGAACAAAATTTGACAGCGATGTCATTTTGTTAATAATTGTTGAACCGGTGATCTTCACCGTTAACAACAACATGTAAAGGAAAAATATGAAAATTCTAAAATTAGCGACCGCAGTTTCGCTTGCTATAACTGCAAGTCAGGTGATAGCAATGAGTCCGCAACCCGATCCACAAAACCCCAATGGTTATATTGTCTCTCGGGTGGCGTTAAATAATGCAGAAAGCGCGAAAACCAACAACCCTATGTATGCTATTTGGTCTAAAGCACTGGAAACAAGAGAAAATACGGTTGTAGAGGCGATAGTGCCGGGCCTTGTAAGTAATCCTGATAATGTAAAAAGAGCTGAGCGGGTATTTGGTCAAACCCAGTGGCAATTTCTTACCCAAATGGCGGCGCCTGAATACACCTACACGCGTTTTTTACGTGCCATTGGTAAGTTTCCCGCATTTTGTGGCGACTATACCGATGGGCGAGATGCCGATGCAATCTGTAAACGCTCAATTGTGACTGCATTTGCGCATTTTGCCCAAGAAACAGGGGGGCATATTGCTAAAGACAATACTTCTGATAACCCTCTCGGGTTAGAAGAATGGCAACAAGCTTTGGTGCATGTGCGTGAAATGGGGTGGTCAGAAGGACAAGTTGGTTATACCACGGGGTGTGGACAAAATGACTGGCAAAACCGCCGCTGGCCATGTGGGACGGGACAAGGGTATTTTGGCCGAGGCGCTAAACAGCTTTCATATCACTTTAACTATGGTGCATTTAGTGAAGTCATGTTTAATGGTGATGCCACGGTGCTATTAAATAATCCGGGTTTAGTAGCCGACTCTTGGCTAAACTTAGCGTCTGCAATTTGGTTCTTTTTAACGCCGCAAGCGCCAAAACCTGCAATGTTACATGTCATTGATAGAACTTGGACACCATCTCTGCGGGAAAGTGAGGCGGGGATTGGTTATGGCTTTGGCACCACTATTAATATTATTAATGGTGGGATTGAGTGCGGCGCGCAAAATAAAGACAAAGGTCAGCCAGTTAATCGCATTCGTTATTGGGAAGGACTTTCTCATTATTACAACATCACCATTGAAGCTGATGAAGAAAATACCTGTTGGCAGCAAACACCATACGGAAGCTTAAATCTTGACGGCGCAACTGATGTCCTCTACACCAACTGGGAAGGTGATTGGGCTTATTATGCAGATCGCCCCGGAGGATATTCATTTGAGTGTAAACTCGTAGGGTATCAAACGGCTTATTCAGCGCTTGTGCCTGGAGATTACGAAAAATGTGTGACAAATTTTTATCAATCACACGCAAGCTGGCCTGAAGTACGAGTTGTTGATGAGCTACCAACCAATCCTACTGAGCCACCTGTAGGTGGCGTACCTGCTTGGGATGCCAGCAAGGTTTATCTAAAAGGTGATAGAGCGAGCTACAATGGGGTGATCTATGAAGCCAAGTGGTGGACCAAAGGAAATACACCTACTTTCGACGGCTCTGGCCCTTGGTTGGCTGTTAATTAGATAGTATTGGCGGGTTTCCCGCCTCTATTTCTATTAGATTTATTTTTACTTAAAACTCGCCTTTTATTACGCTTTATTCTATTGAACTTTTCAGAATTCCTCCTCTTATTAAAAATTTAATCATATTTTATTGTTATTTATTTAAGGTTTTTAAATGCTTGTTTATTTCTTTGTGTATGTTTTTGGTTTTTTGCAAAAAGGGCAATGTTTAGAAAAGCTAGGTGTTGTGTTTTTTGTTTTATTTTGTTTTTTCGGTGGTTTTAATGTGTTTGTTTTTATCTCTTTGAAATGAATGCTAATTCTATTTTTTTATTCGGCTTATCTAAATTGTTTAACCCACGTGTGTTTTGTTGTTTTTTTGTTTTTTATGTGTAATTTTGATGTCGCTAAAATGTGTTTCTATGTATATCTGTAGTTTTAGTTGTAGTTTGCATTGCTTTTTTAGTCGATATAAATCGGAACTTACTTTGATTTTTAAAATAAAAAAGGAAAAATCATGAAAAAAAGGAAAATAACACCGTTGTTATTGAGCCTTATGCTTGGGTCTACAGTTCAAGCCGCTGAGTTTTACAGTAACTCTTCAGGAACACAGGCGATTAAAGACAGCTACATTATTGTGTATAATACACCGTCTGCTTTAGTTAATGCAGATATCAGCACTAAAGCAGCATTTACGGCATCTTTAACGTCGAAGTTAAGCGCAGAGTTTGGGTTAGATGTTGATTATCAATATGATAACTTAGCTGGTGTTGCTGTTAAAGCAAACTCCGAGCAGTTATTGAAGTTGCTTTCCCACCCAGACATCAAGTTCATTGAGCAAAATGCGACCTTTACCATTGATCCACAGTTCTCTGATTTCCACGCGTTACAAAACAACCCTACTTGGGGTTTGGACCGTATCGATCAAAGAGATCGCCCATTAGACAAGAAATACGTTGGTGCGAATAATGGTCAGGGTGTCACTGCTTACATAATCGATACTGGGGTGTTAAACAGCCATAATGATTTCGGTGGTCGTGCTAGAAATGGCTATGATTTTGTTGATAACGACGCTGTTTCTCAGGATTGTAATGGTCATGGTACGCATGTTGCCGGTACAATCGGCGGTTCGCAATATGGTGTTGCCAAAGCAGTAGATTTAGTTGGTGTGCGGGTCCTTAATTGTAGTGGTTCGGGATCATATGCTGGCGTAATTGCGGGGATCGACTGGGTTGCTGGTAATGCTTCTGGACCATCTGTTGCAAATATGAGCTTGGGTGGCGGTAAATCTCAAGCTGTTAATAACGCTGTGGCAAATGCAGTGAACCGTGGTATTACCTTCGTAGTGGCTGCGGGGAATGATCGTGGTGACGCTTGCTCTAAATCACCGGCAAGTGAGCCTTCTGCAATCACCGTTGCCTCTTCAGATATCAACGACGCAAGATCTGGTTTTTCCAACTATGGAAAATGTGTCGACGTATTTGCGCCTGGATCTTCAATAAAGTCAGCATGGATTGGCTCCAACAGTGCAACTAAGACGATTAGTGGTACTTCGATGGCATCGCCTCACGTTGCTGGTGTAGCAGCGCTGCATTTGTCTAAATCGCCAAACCTAAACCCTGCTCAGGTGACCGCTGCGATTAACAACAATGCTTCTGAAAACAAAATCTCGAATGTCGTCGGTTCACCAAACAAATTGGTCTATGCCAAATTTGAAGATCAACCAGGAGATGGCTTAGTCGAAATAGTAAGCGGTAACAAAGGCCAGTCGAAGGTATTCCCTTTTAGTGTTGCGTCAGGCACGAGCAAATTAGTCGTTAGCTTATCTGGTGGGACGGGTGATGCTGATCTTTATATCAAGCATGGCCAAGAACCTTATCCAATTGATAACGACTGTGCCTCAGAGAATCCTGACACTTCAAACGAATCATGTGTCATCACTAACCCAGCAAGTGGCACTTGGTACTTAACAGCCTATGGGTATAGCGCTTTTAATAATGTCACCCTAAAAGCTGAAGCTGTGAAATAAACTTCAATTTACATTAATTACAAGGAAATTTTTCTATGAGATCTTTGATGATTTTATTCACTACGTTGTTTGCACTTGTTGCATTCAAATCAGAAGCTGCAATGGATATTGCTGCTTATCAAAGTCAAGCGACTACCGATAATGCCGCTCATGGACGTTGCGCGAAAAAGGCTATTTCAGCGACTGAGTGTGTTAAACGTATAGACTGGGCTGTTCGTGAAGGCTATATCACTGCTAGAGCTGGTGAGTGGGGTAAAGCTAATGGCTTCTATCCTGTTGTCGACTTTTACGACAGAACGGTTGGTGCAGTATGTAAGTGTGGTTGTTTTGAAGCGAATACATTAATTCGTGTCACCAAAGGTGGTGATATTGTTGATGTAGCAGCAAAACATATCGATGATAGCTATGGTTTGGTTGGCTTAGCAAAGGATGCTTCTTTGAGCTTGCTATCGACAAACACGTTTGAAATGAGAGCGCGTACTAAAGGTGCTGAAGAATCAGATCTTTACGTGTTTATTTTAGAAGATGGCTCTGAACTTAAAGTGACTCAGCACCACGGTATGCTTTTAGGCAATGGCGCGATGGTTGCAGCTAAAGATGTTGAGTTAGGCCAAACGATGTTGCGTGCAGATGGCGTTGAGCTTTCAGTTGCTTCAATTACTCGTGAGCCTACCGAGCTGGACGTATACAACTTTGAAACTAATGGTGCAGAAGTAGTAAATCACATCATTATTGCAAACGACATTTTAGTTGGTGATTTGACTTGGCAAAATCAGCTACAAGCTGAATTAGGTCAAATTGTGGTACGCCAGTAAATAATTTTTAATAGGGAAGGCTATTCCTTCCCTTTTTCTACCTGTTCGATTTGAAGCTTGGCTGTCATACGAAATAACAGCCCTTACTCATGATTATATTTTTATCTGTTTAGTAGCTCAGTCACAAATACTTTTGAAAAGTTATTCTGGCTATGGTTATTTTCATAATGAAGTTAGCACTATTTTTCAGCTCGAACACGAACAGATTTCCATCTTTCAAACTATTTGTCGTTCAATATTTAGGTTTTATTTTTATGAAAAAAAGTATTTTGATTACAAGTTTGGTCGCTGTGATAGCACTGGCAGCTTTTAAGTTTAACTTGTTTTCTGTTGCAGAAGTTGGGGCGGAAAATGAGGCAAGAAATAATCCAACAACAGTTCTCACTAAAAGTGAGGAAGTGAAATTAAGTAAACTCGATGAGTTAGACAAAAAGCTTATCAATGAAATCAATACTAAGTTACCTAAAGCTGATTCTAAACTTGCCACCCCTGAGGTTCGACTACTAACCGCTTTTGAGAGAATGCAATTGTCAGTGGGTAAGTTTAATTCAGCCTCTTTTATTAGCGAAGAAATGCAAGACTTATTGCATGACGCTAAGATGATTGAAATTGCAAAGCAAAGCCTTGTGGATTATGAGCACGCTGAAAAGACATTTGGTGAACAACAAGCGTTAGTTAGAGTGTTTTCAATTCGTTTGTTAGATGAACTTGCCAAAGCGGGGGAGCCGGGGCCTCTGTATGAGGCTACTGGACAAGTTGCACGAGCATTAAATGCTAAGCTGGTAAACGGTGAGACGATTGAAAAGCGCAGAGACCTAGATCTTGAAGATTTGGTTTATGCTTCTATTGCTACCTATGGAGATAAGCAAGTGATTGATTCTCCGGAGACTGTAATGATGGAACTTGGATATTACGACGATTTTCACACTGATATCAGAAAAATTTATGCCAATCAATTTGGCGCAATTATCAATCGCAAGAAAAGCGTAGATGAAACCATATTAATTGTACAGAAGCTATTTAAAAAGCAGTCATAAAATAGTGTTTTAACTTACTTCATCGTAAATCAAGATATTAAAAAGAAGGACTTTGTAATGGGTAACTCCGCAAAAGCTGTTTTTTTATTGAGTGCTTTATATGTAGCGTCAAGTCATGCCACTATTCATCCTGTTAAACCATTTGCTCAACAATATATTTCAGATTCAATTAACTGGATGACGGAGCAAAATATTGTCTGTGATTTGGCCGAACAATCACACCCAATGTGTGACTCTACCACTGTTCATTTTAATGATGGTACTTATGATCCACAAAGAACTAAACCTCAGCAGACCGTATTAGTGCTAGATTATGGTTTGGATTTGCAAACGGTTTTGCGTTATCGAAGCCGAGTCATCGCGACGTATAAATATGATCATCAGAGTCAGTCTTTTGTGGCTGATAATCCATCGGTGACTATCTCAAAGTTAGGAAAAAAGCTGTTAACTGAGCTTGACGGATTTACCTATCTCAATGACGAGACAGGGTATACCGAAAGTGGCTTTTTGCCTGCGGCATGGCTTGGAGAGTTAGCTGCTAAATATGTTTCGATAGCGAAACATGATAAATATGACCATATAACTGGAAAGCCCCATTTTAGTCATGGAACTAAGGTTTTTGGTTATTTAGCACAACACAATCCCGATGCCGAATTTGTCATTGTTGATACTGAGAGCTTTTCTCCATTTATCAATCACAAAGATGCACTTTGCAGCCGCAATATCGAAGGGTTACATGCCAAAATGCAAAGGGCTGCTAATTCCTTACGAGCCGATGTTATTGAGCAGCATGGTGTTGAGTATATAAACTATTCCGGCGGCTTTGAAAGAGCCGATGTCCGTAATGCTTGGTCTGCTAGCTCATGTAAAGGCCAATTGAGCAATAGTACCGCTACCGAATTTGTTAAGAGTATCAAGCCTATTTATGATGTACTGTTTAATACCCACGGAGTGCTGGGCCTTCATGCCGGTGCGATTGGCGCCAGTAGCAGTGAGAATCCGTTAGATGTGACTGAGTATCCTAACCGGGTACGCGTGATGTCCTACACCACCGGTCCAGTGGACACCAATATAACGGCTACAGGTGATTTAAATTGGCAACAGGTTTTTGTAGATCATACATCTGAGTTTAATGGAGATAAGTATATCGATCTATATGTAAATTTTGGCTATGGCAGAAGCGACTTCTGGGAACAAAATAGCACGCCGAAAATGGCTTCCGATGTTTATGGAATGCGCTACGGTGCAGATTGGGAATTTCCATCGTCCTCTTGGGCTACGCCGATCGCCACTTCCTATGCGATTGCGACACAAGCTCAACTTGAGCTTGATAAGCAAATAACTTGGTTTGACCCTGCACTGTTAAAACAGACTTTGTTACCAAATCAGTGTTTTGACAATGGTGGCTATTTCATCAACTTTAAGTTATCTCAATTTATTCGTGATGGTGAAGGTGTATGTAGAATTCAAGATCCATTGAAGCATCGTATTGATGAACTGAATCGTCAGCAGTATCTAAACTAGTAGCTAATTAGGACTTTGTACTAATTTGTTACTTTATGGTGCCTGTTTGACAATCCATGATATAGTCGCTAAGAAAATTTTTTGTTAATTTATTGTGTTTGAATATTTTGCTTGGTAGGCAAAATATAATGTATCGAGCACCATTCTAAGGATAGGTTTTATGGTTAAAATAACAGGTACTTTAATTGCCGTTTCGTCTTTGTTATTTGTTTCTGGTTGCGGTGGAGGGAGTGATTCAAATGAACCTGTACCGGATCCAATTAAACCGCCGCCAGATCCTGTTACAGTTGAGCCCGATCCCAGTGTGTTTATGGATGCAATTGAACAGCAGGGCAAACAGTACGTCTCTGATGCAATTGAGTTCATAACCTCGCAGGGCATAGACTGTACGGATACGACAGCGACCCATGAAATGTGCGCTATCGTCAATGTAAAGTTTAATGACGGAGTGTTTGACCAATCTCGGACAAAACCATCGCAAACATTACTCGTTTTGGATTATGGAATGGACTTTCATACGGCGCTGAGATACCGCTCTCGAGTCAAGGCTGCTTTTAAGTATGATCCCCAATCCAAAACTTTTATCGCGGATAATCCTGAGGTAAACCTTTCAAAGCTGGGGGTTAAGTTATTAACAGAAGTCAATCAGTTTGCCTTTACGGATGACAAATTCGATTCTCCACAGCCTGCATTTTTACCCGCCGCGTGGTTATCTGATCTCGCTGTCAAATATAGAGCTGTCGTGCCTGATGATACTGCTGATAGGGTTACAAAGCGCAATTTTAATAGTCATGGCACTAAGGTATTTGGTTATCTTGCTCAGCATAACCCTGAGACAGAGTTTGTTGTTATTGATACCGAGTCTTTCTCACCTTTTATTCAGCATAAAAACGCTCTATGTGCGCAAGATATTGGCGAGTTTTCCAGTTACATGGCAAGTGCCGCAAGCTCGCTGACGGCGGATATCATTGAAGCAAATGAAGTTGAATTTATTAACTATTCGGGTGGCTTTACGCTACAAGATGTGTATATCGCATGGGAGCAGAATGCGTGTGCGGGAGAGCTGAATAGCGCAAAAGCTACTGAATTTTTATATGCTTTGAAGCCTGTTTATGAGGCAATATTTAGCTCACCCAAAGCGCTTGCATTTCATGCTGGTAATACTGATGCTGTGACAAGCAAGGATGACTTGGATCTCATGCCGTTTAGTAATCGAGTTCGGGTATATCAGTATTCGACTTTAGCAAAAAACACGACTATCCAGCCATTTGGAAAGTCTGAGTGGCAACAGGTTTATGTAGAGCAGCCAGACAGTTTTGTTGGCAATGAAAGTATTGATTTGTACATTAATGTTGGTTATGACCCATACGACAGCACGGCAAAAAATAGTACACCTAAAATGGAACCTGATGTGCTTGGTATGCGCTATGGTGTAGAGCAAGCCTTGTATGGCTCCTCTTGGACAACACCAGTTGCAACATCATACGCGATAAATGAGCAGGTAAAGCTTGCTACTGAAACTGGTGTGAGTAACTTGGACCCTCAGGTGTTAAAAGCAAGATTACTACCAGACTCTTGCAATGATTCTGGTGACTATCAAGAAAATGAGGCGCTCGCTAAGTTTATTGAACAAGGGCAGGGGATGTGTCGTATTCAGGACCCATTGCGTCACCGAGCTGATGAGCTCAACCGTATTGGATATTTAAGCCGATAATCGACTGGCTGTAATAATGTAAAAATGAATCGAAGTCGCATATTGTTGTGTGCTTCGATTCATTACCTTAATTTTAGCTAATATCATAAACTCCAATTGAAGCCCCTTGGTATGCGCGCTAAAATAGTGTTTTAGCAATAATCGAGACCATATTGTGTCTGTAACTCGCTCGTTAGTTCAAACTCTGTCTGAGTGCATTGAACATGTACTAGATACTTCTCTTCATGCCGATAAAGCATTAACTCAACTGCTACAGAATAACCCTCAGTGGAGCCTTGATGAAAGGCAATATGTGGTAAGTAACTATTACCATATCTTTCGCTTTAAGCGGTTACTGGCTTACTTACTTGAGCATGAAGAAATGCCGTTAGACGGATTCGGCTACTGGTTAACTTGCCAAGTTGTTACAGCGCAGCCGCTTCCTGAATGGTTGGATACTGAGCGTTATAATCTGGAAAAGCTACAAAGTTTAATCGAGCAGGCGCCTCAAGCTGTTCGTTTATCTTTACCTGATTGGTTGAATGAGGTTGCAAATGAGCAACTGGGTGAGCAGTGGCCTGCGGTTGCATCCGCGCTAAATCAAAGTGCTCAACAATATTTGCGAGTAAATAGCCTAAAAAGCGATATTGCAACAGTGACAGAGTCCTTAGCAAAAGAAGGGATCAAGGTTTCACACGTGGCGCTTGACTCTCATGTCGCGCTAAAAGTTGAGTCCAATAGCCATCTGTTCCGCTCTCAAGCATTTCAGTCTGGTTGGTTTGAAATGCAAGATGCAGGTTCTCAGCAAATTGTACCTTTTTTAGAAGTAAAACCTGGTCATAAAGTGGTTGATGCCTGTGCAGGTGCTGGTGGTAAGAGTTTGCATATAGCGGCGCTGATGGAGAATAAAGGTCGCTTGTTGTCTATGGATATTCACGAACATAAGCTTGAAACACTAAAACAGCGAGCGAAACGTGCAGGTGTGCATGTTGCTGAAACGCGTGTTATTCAAAATAATAAAACCATTAAGCGCCAAAAAGAGAAGTTTGATCGCGTGCTATTAGATGTGCCGTGTTCAGGTCTTGGTGTATTAAAGCGGAATCCAGATGCAAAGTGGCACTTGAATTCGCAAAATTTAGACACACTTATTGCTTTGCAAACCGATATTCTGGCGCGCTACAGTCAAATGTGTAAAGTGGGCGGCAAACTGGTGTATGCAACTTGCTCCATTCTTCCTTCTGAAAATGAGCTGCAGGTTGAGCGCTTTTTGGAAAATAACCCCAATTGGCAGTTAGAAGACTCACTACGTTTACTTCCAGGAGTAAATTCAGAGTTTGACGGTTTTTACGCCGCACGATTAGTAAAAAATAGTTAGGAAACGAAATGAACCCAATCATTGCATTACTTAAAGAGCACAATATTTCGGATGAACAGATCCAAGCGGTATTTACCCAGTTGACTGAAAATCCAATGATGGCGATGGCGACTATTCAACAACTAGGTATTCCACCTGAAAAGCTTCAACAGTTGATGGCTTTGGTAATGCAAAATCCCGCATTGATCAAAGAAGCTGTTAACGAATTAGGTCTTGATTTTGAAAAGGTTGAGGCTGCAAAAGCACAGCTAAAACAGTAGTGCCTTTGGCTAGGCAAGAGTAATCTTGTCTAGCCAAATATTTAATTATCAAACAATATAGGTGTTAAGGCCCACTTTTCCAGTACCCCATCTGAGCTTATCGTCGTAAGCATATTGCTATCTGAGATGTGAAGATCATAAACGGTGCTGCCCAGATTCAGTTGTGCAATTGGCCAACTGACAACCTCTTTTCCCGACGCTAATTCCCATAACGAAATATATTCCTTAGACGAAGTGGTTAGCAGAAATTTGTCGTCAGCGACAAACTGTGCACCACGAAAAAATTTGAAGCGCTGAGGATAGGATAGAGATAACACTTGTTCACCTGTATGAGTATCAATGAATTTTTGGTCTTGCAGTGCGTCAGATACGAACAGCCAGTTTTCATTTTGTGACAATGCCAAACTGGTAATACGATGAGGCAGCTTATAATCTACGGTGACTTCTTTACTCTGTAACTCAAGCCTTTTGGCGTGACCGTCTAAAGAAGCAGAGTAGAGCGAGGTCAAGTTACGATTAAAAATCAAATGTGTAATGCTGCTTTCATGTAGGTTTATTCTGGTGATGATCCGCTCGTCTAAACTCAAAAGTAGTACGCTACCATCATTGTAGCCAAGCGCGATAAGCTCTTCGTCACTTGACCACAGAGCCTTAGTAACGCGAATAAATGAGTCAAACTTAGGTAATGAATAACTGACAACTTCGTTTGAATGCAATTGCCAGATGTTGAGTTGGGTGTCCGAAATACTCAGAATACTGCGTTTGCTCGGTGCTATTAAAGCGTCATGAAAAGTAAGTTGGTATTTACTTCCCTCAATTTCTTTAATCAGTTGTTGGCTTTGATTATCCCAAACTTGTAGTAAATGATCGTCAATGAGTAGTAAGGTTAGCGCCGCGTCACTTGAAAGTTGTGCGAGACTAACCGGCAACTGAGTCAATTGTATTTGCTCTGCTGGCACTAAAGTTTGCCTTTTGCTGCACCCGGCGAGGAGAAGCAAAGCGACTATCATTGAGTAAAACGCGAGTCTCATTCTGTACCTTAAGTTTTAGCCTTTCCCTCTTTCTTAAAGAAAGTTAAACACATCCTAATGACAATACCAAAAATGGCTTGTGCTGTATTTATATATCGGCGTAAGGTAAAGCTCCATTAATATTAACCTTGGAGTATGGAGTGAAAGGGTTTCTTGGTTTGGTGTTACTTGCTGCAATTTGGGGTGGCTCATTTTTATTTATGAAAGTAGCTGCTGGTGTTCTTGGTCCTGCTGTACTCATTGAATTTCGAGTCTTATTTGGAGCGCTAACGCTCGCCGCGGTTGCTTTAGTATTAAAGCGCAATTTACATTTTTGGCGGTACAAAAAGCACTTTTTAATCCTCGGGCTGTTTAACTCAGCATTACCTTTTATGCTATTTGCTTATGCCGTGCAAACGCTAGATGCTTCTATGCTCTCAATTTTAAATTCAACCGCACCATTTTGGGGTGTGCTAATCAGCGTGTTTTGGCTAAGAGTGCCGACTCAAAAATCGGTGTGGCTAGGTTGTGGGTTTGGGATTGCAGGTGTTATCACGCTAGTTGGGTTGGATAGCACAGTATTGGATGAGGGCGCATGGCTGCCTATTATTGCAACCCTGTGTGCGACTCTGAGCTATGCAGTGGCCTCTCATTACACCAAAACGGCACCAAAAATGAGCGCATTTAATCATGCCCATGGTAACTTATGGGGCTCTGCGCTATTAGTATTGCCTTTTATTTGGTTTATGCCAATAAGAGAAATGCCTGACACTACAGAGATAAGTGCGGTAGTCGGACTTGGCGTATTATGCACAGGTGTTGCCTATATTCTCTATTTTAAGTTAGTTGAAGATCTCGGTGCTGCGTCTGCTTTATCCGTTACTTTTTTAATTCCTGTGTTTGGGATTTTATGGGGACATCTATTTTTGCAAGAGCAAATAGGTGCTAACACAATCCTTGGCAGTATTTTAGTTTTGCTTGGAGTGAGTCTAGTGACTGGGCTACAGGAAAAGGTCTTTCCAGCAAAAGCGATAAAGGAGTCGTAGATGAGAGGTGCAGGCCCCTTAACAAAGGGCGGTCAAAAAAGCGTTTCTCAGAAACGATAAAAGGGCCTAAAAGGCCCTTTGGTGAAGTATCGTTCAAGTTAGTGTGGTCACTTTAACCCCTTAAAGCAACCAACCAATTGTTTTGCAACTGCGGCTTATCTCAATAAGTTTCTAAGCTAGCGAGAGGAAGAAACCTGCAATTGCTGCACTCATGAGGTTAGCCATAGACCCTGCTAACACTGCTCTGAGCCCTAGGCGAGCGATATCCTTTCTACGACTTGGGGCCATACCACCAAGTCCGCCTAGTAAGATGGCAATCGACGATAAGTTAGCAAATCCACATAAAGCGAATGTGACAATCGCTTGAGTGTGTGTGCTCAACGTATCGCGATAATTCATATAATCTAGGTAGGCAACAAACTCGTTAACTACCAGTTTTTGGCCGATAAAACTACCTGCCGTCACGGCTTCCGACCAAGGTACCCCAAGTAGCCAAGCAACAGGGGCAAAGACGTAGCCTAAAATTTCTTGTAGCGTCAGTGTTGGGTAATCAAAAATTCCACCAATACTGCCTAGTAAACCGTTTAGTAGCGCAATTAGTGCCACAAACGCAAGTAGCATCGCACCTACGTTCAGTGCTAAGTGCATACCGCTTGATGCACCTGATGCTGCTGCATCAATTACGTTTACTGGTTTATCATCACCACTATCTACATCAGATAGGTTTTCGTGTGGCTTCTCAGTTTCTGGCACAATCATTTTTGCCATTAAGAAACCACCAGGGGCTGCCATAAAGCTCGCGGCAATGAGATATTTAAGCTCAACACCAATCGCCACATAGCCCGCCATAACGGAGCCTGCCACTGTCGCCAAACCGCCTACCATAACTGCAAACAACTCTGATTGCGTCATTTTTGGAATAAACGGTTTTACGATCAAAGGAGCTTCCGTTTGACCGACAAAAATATTTGCCGTAGCTGAAAGCGACTCTGGTCGTGACGTTTGCAGCAGCTTTTGTAAGCCACCACCCAAAATTTTAATGATCCAGTTCATAATACCAAGGTGATACAACACAGCTACGAGCGCTGAGAAGAACACGATCACTGGTAACACCTGAATCGCAAAGATAAATCCTAGCGAGTCTTGTTTGGCTAATGGCCCGAACAAGAAACCGATACCGTCATTAGCATAGCTAATCACCTTGGCAACTGCGCTAGACATCGAAGCTAGTACATTTTTACCTGCTTCAATAAAGAGTACAAAGCCACCAATAAGGACTTGTAGTAAAAATGCAACGCCTACGGTGCGCTTATTAATAGCACTGCGATTTGTAGAACACGCAAATGCTACGCCTAGGAGCATCATCATGCCCACTAAGCTCATAATTGTTGTCATGCCAATTTCCCGTTATTCTTGTAGCAAATATTTTATTTTACTTTTAATAATATCAATCGCAACGCGATTCATACCGCCACGGGTCACAACCAAGTCGGCATTATGCTTGGATGGCTCGATAAACTGATAAAACATCGGTCTTACCGTCGCCTGATATTGTTCTACCACAGATGACAGACTTCTTCCTCTGTGCTCTATATCTCTTTGCATGCGACGCAGCAAACAAATATCCAAAGGTGTATCAATGAACACCTTGATATCAAACTCTTCACTTAATGCAGGATCGCTCAGCAGTAATATACCCTCGACGATTAGTATCTTAGCAGGGTTTACTATTCGGGTTTTATCACTACGTGTATGCTGTCCGTAATCGTAGGTAGGAACCTCTACGGATTCACCTAGGCGAAGCTTAGTTAAATGCTCGCGTAACAACTCGTGTTCAAACGCATCAGGATGATCATAATTCGTTTGAGTACGATGCTCTATAGGTAAATGCGATTGATCTTTATAATAGGCGTCCTCTTCGATTACCGCGATAGTGCCTGAGGCAAGCTCATTCACTAATTCGTTGTAAATCGTTTGACTAAAAAGAGACTTACCAGACGCAGATGCGCCAGCTATGGCTATAATAGTTCGTGTCACTAAAGTTCACACCCAGCAGTTGTTTATGTTGGAAGATCACAATAGCAAAAAAGACACGATTAATCTCTTTTGCCTCGCTTAATGAGCAAATTTAACGGGTTTGGCGTACTCAAAACAGGACTTATGTCCGCTTGAGGGCGACAGAGCTAAATTAGCAAGATCGCAGCTTTTCGTGAATTTTGTGACTATTTTATTACAGCGGACTTATGTCCTGTACGATTTTTTTAACCAAACATAAAGTAACCAACGCTTAAGGTAACCATGTATTTAAGAATAAATAACAGCCTGAGCAGTATAGAGAGGTATCTATGGCAAGAGCAATCATTTTAATGGCAGATAGCCTAGGTATTGGCGCAGCACCGGACGCAGAAAAGTTTGGTGACGTAGGCGCGAATACTCTCGCTCATTTATTGCAAGCGTATAAAGACGAAAAAGGACAAGCTTTAGACTTACCTAATCTTTCTAAGCTAGGCCTTATTGCAGCGTGTGAAGCTGCAGGTAAAGAAACCTGCGCTGTGGCGCAAACCATAGAGCCTAGTGCTGCTTGGGGATATGCAAAAGAATTATCGAGTGGTAAAGACACGCCATCTGGCCACTGGGAAATGGCAGGGGTGCCAGTATTGTTTGATTGGGGTTATTTCCCAAATACTAACCCATGTTTCCCACAAGAATTTATAGATGAATTGTGCAAACGTGCAGAGATCCCAGGTATTTTGGGTAATTGTTACGCATCGGGCACAACGATTTTAGAACAGCTGGGTGAAGAACATGTGCAAAGCGGTAAGCCGATTTGTTACACCTCAGTTGATAGCGTCTTTCAAATAGCCGCTCATGAACAATCGTTTGGACTTGACAAGCTTTATCAAGTATGTGAAATCGCACGGGCACTGCTTGATGAAATGAATATAGGACGAGTGATTGCGCGGCCATTTATAGGCACTTCAAGTGCCGACTTTATTCGTACCGGTAACCGCCGAGACTATTCGGTATTACCACCTTCGCCGACTGTGCTAGATAAATTAGCCAATGACGGTGGTGAAGTAATTAGTATTGGTAAAATTGCAGATATCTATGCGCATCAAGGGATCACGCAAAAGCACAAGGCGCCGGGTCTTTTGAATTTGCTAGCGAAGACAAGCGAAGTGATGGACACAGCGCCAGACCACAGCCTTATCTTCACCAACTTAGTCGACTTCGACGAAAAGTTTGGTCACCGCAGAAATGCAGTGGGATATGCAGAAGCACTTGCTGAGTTTGACGCATTTTTACCGGAAATTATTGCCAAACTAAAAGCTGATGATTTGCTTTTAGTGACTGCCGACCACGGTTGCGACCCAACTGCTGAAGGCACAGATCATACGCGAGAGTACGTGCCTGTATTGGCATATACACCGGGTATGAACAATACTCCGTTAGGAGAAAGACAAAGTTTTGCTGACATAGGTCAAACGCTTGCCCAGTGGTTTGATTTAGATGCAACGCAGTACGGTGAAGGCTTTAAGGCCGAGATAAAAGCCTAACTAAAGGAAACAATATGAGCACTCCACACATTAGCGCAAAGCCAGGTGATTTTGCAGAAACGGTATTAATGCCGGGCGATCCACTAAGAGCAAAGTACATTGCAGAAAACTTTTTGGAAGATGCTCGTCAGGTAACTGACGTTCGCAACATGTTTGGTTTCACTGGTACTTATAATGGTAAACCAGTTAGCATCATGGGTTCAGGCATGGGCATTCCATCTATGTCTATTTATGCTCGTGAGCTTATTGTTAGCTTTGGTGTTAAAAACCTGATCCGCATCGGTACATGCGGTGGTATTAGCCAAGACATCAAGATCCGTGATGTGATCTTTGCGCAAGGTGCAAGCACAGACTCAAATGTGAATCGTGCTCGTGTACGTGGCTACGATTTCGCTGCGATTGCTGATTTTGGTTTACTAGAAAATGGCGTAAATGCTGCTCGCCGTTTAGGTATTGATGCAAAAGTTGGTAATGTTTTCACCACAGATACTTTCTATCAAGCTGATGGTGAATTTTATAAAGAATTAGATAAGCTAGGCGTAATGGCTGTTGATATGGAAACAGCCGGTTTATATGGCGTAGCTGCTGAGTATGGTGCAAAAGCGATGGCATTGTTCACAGTTAGTGATCATGTTATTACTGGTGAAGCAACGCCACCAGAAGAGCGTCAAAGCACGTTCAATGAAATGGTTAAAATTGCACTAGAGTCCATTTAATACAATTTGAAAAGTTCCTTGGTAACGTAATCGCAGAGTTTTGGAGACACGCCTAAAACAAAGCGAATCACACCCAAAAAAGCCGCTTTAAGCGGCTTTTTTTTTTGATCTTTGTCCATCCGAAATTCCCATATCTAGTTTAAACTACATAAAGGTGGTAGAGTTTTTCTAATGATAAGGTATTGGTGTTGGGCGATGGCTATTTTTGTTTTGGGCTTTTTAGCATTAATGGCGAATGCCGAAGTTGACTTAGATGCGTTTGAGTCTCTGGTCAAAAATGCGCCTGATGACGCGCTTAAAGTATACCAAAACACGATTACTCGGAAGGATCTTTCGGCTCAAGATTTATACCAACTCCATTATCAAGCGATTAGAGCAAGTGCGAGCACATTCAATAATGTCATTTTGATTAAGGCGGTAGATAGTCTTAAAACACCACCTTTTAAGGCTTTGGCGGATGAGGATAGGGCGAAGATTCTGACTAATATTGGTGTTGGGTATCGTCGTCGTAACCAGAATGAACAAGCTATTTGGCATTATCGGTGTGCAATGAATGCCACGGCCAGTTTACAGTACAAGTCTGCACTAAAAGTAAATATTGCGATTGCGTACACACGCCTTGAACAACCCGCTATCGGTTATAGCCTCTTAAAAAGTGTGGATAGAGAAATGTTACCAAGCTTTATGCAAGCGGGACTGCTAACAGCACTTGGCAATGCAACATTTGCACTGGGTGAAGTGGACAAGGCACTTAGTTATTTCATTGAAGCGGCGACCCATTATGCACAAGATGAAAACTATAGGGCTGTGAAGCAAGTATCAATCAATAGCCTTGGTATATATGTACTCAACTCTGACTTTTCCAACTATCATAAGGTGCTTGCTGATATTGCGTTAGAGTCCTCTCTAGTCGATGATAATCAGCATTACCTTGGTTGGTTGCGAGAGCTGGTATACCAGCTAGAGCAAAACCAGCCAGTAACCGTGTCGACAACCATGAAAGCCTACTCACTTGGCGCCGCGAATGCAGGATACGCTTCTATGGTGAATGCGCATATCGACGAATTTAATTTGTCGCTGCCGAAGGTCACTTCACAGCTTACTATCAGAGATCCGCTTCCTGTTGAATTGGGGAAAGCCTGGTGTCCGAACCGTTGACAAAGCTAATTTTTTTGCCATGGTTATGTTATTGCTAAATAAATACAGCTTGTGAGTCTAGGAGAAATAATGTCGCAATGGGTAAAAGGAGAAATCGTCGAAGTCATAGATTGGACGCCAACATTATTTAGTATCAAATTTAAAGCAGATATCGCGCCGTTTAAAGCGGGTCAATATACTAAATTGAGTTTGCAACAAGGGGATAAACGCATTGCACGAGCTTATTCCTTTGTGAACCCGCCATCAGAGTCAATTCACGAAGTTTTGTTAGTCGAAGTGCCAGGCGGCAACCTTTCTGTGCCTTTGCATCAGCTACAGGTTGGTGATGTGCTTGACGTAGCTTACCAAGCAAATGGATTTTTTGTACTAGATGAATTACCGCCTTGCGATACACTTTGGATGATAAGTACAGGTACGGCTATTGGGCCATTTTTATCTATGCTCAGAGAAGGTGAAGTGTGGCAAAAGGTGAGACAGGTGATCCTTATTCATGGCGTGCGACAGAATGCAGACTTATATTACCGCGAACAGCTTGAGCAATTGCAACAACAAAGAGACGGCTTTACTTATGTGCCGCTCGTTACGCGGGAAAAGCCAGAGCTCGGTTGTCAGGGCCGCGTCACTGAACTGATAGAAAATAAGCAATTATTAACTCATCTAGGCTATAAGCAGTTTCCTGATAATAGCCATTTTATGCTTTGTGGTAACCCCGAAATGGTGAAACAACTAAGTGCTCACTTGCAGAGTATGGGATATGAACGCCACAGGCGAGCCAAGCCTGGGCAGATCACCGTTGAACAATATTGGTGATCCTATGCAGGCTCGTGTTATTGATCTCTTGTGCATATTACTGCTGGTAATCGCGAGTATGGTGTCTGCAGCTCCAAAGGTAATTAGGGTCGTGGACGCAGCTGAAGAAAATGGCACACCGCAGAACCAATATTTTTTGTCAGTCTTGCGGCTAGCATTGGATAAGTCACGAGAGCAATATGGTGAGTACTGGATAGAGCCGATTGATCTACCAATAAATCAGTCAAGGCAATTTAAGGAGCTGCTAAAACACAACATTGATGTATTCTGGACGGTCTCAACTGCCGCTAGAGACACTCAAGCAAAGCCTGTGGCCATTCCCATAGCGTTTGGCAGCTTTGGTATAAGGGCACTGGCAATGAACGTGGCCGACAGCGGCCAGCTGAATGTGCATTTATCATTAGCTGAGCTACAAAAGTTCAACGTCATCTTAGGGCAGGATTGGCCTGACGTTCAGGTTTTTGAAAAAGCGGGATTTACGGTAGAAAAATATGTTGATGGGTTGGCAGTTTACAGAGTGCTTGCAAATAGTGCCGGTAAGATTTTTCCACGAGGTATCATTGAAGTCGTACCTGAGCTCAAGGCGTTCGATAACAAGCAAGTGATTTATGGCGAGAAGAACCTGTTGCTCTATCCTTCAATGGTTTACTTCTATGTCCGCAAAGAAGATATTAAACTGTATAAACGTCTGGAATATGGCTTAACACAAGCGCTTGAAGATGGCTCTTTGGCTGCGCTTTTTTACGACAGTACGATGATGGCTGAGTTGAAAAAGCACTTTAATTTACAAGGTGCCGCCATCCATCAAATTGAAAATCCGTTGATTATTTCTAAAAAGCAGCTCGACTCGATTTCTCAATTACAAATCGAGCTGCTAAAACACCTTAATTATTCACCAGCTCGTTAAAGCTTTGGTTATCTGCAAGGCTTGCAAACGCTGGCTCGTGTTGTAACTCGTTCTTTAAGTTAGGCGCATACTCCAAAGCCATACGGATGTCGGCCATCGCATCTGCGTGCTTATATAGCATGGAGTAAGCACATGCTCGTTGCCAATAGGCATAACCATAATCACTGTCAATTTCTAATGCTTGATTACACAAAGCAATTGCCGTGTTGGTTTGACCAAGCTCTAACAACGCATCAGCTTTGTAGGCAATCGCCTCTACATCTTCCGGTTTGCGATTTAGGATCTCATCGTAAATCTCAATTTTAGAGTTCATATCACTCTCAAGGTTTGCCCGCATCCACAGAGAGTGTACTTCATTCGTTATGGATATCTTCTTCTGGTTATTGAGAATTTCTTCAGAGCGTTCGCGTAATTTCTCTTCAATAACCTGAAGGCGCTTTTCATATTCATCGGTGATCGCGCCAACGCGCAGACTAACTATATCTTCAACTTTACTCTTAATATCTCTAAAAGAAGTCCAACCAACGACAACTAAGATAGATGCAGCTGCTGTGATCAAAAAGAGCACATTATTGATGGTATCTGTGGTGTAGGTAATAGCGCGATCTGCAGTATCTAGCTGAGAGTGACTGATTTTCTTCTCTATATCAGCTCTTAAGCGCATTTGATCTTCTCTGACTGCTCTTAATTCATCAAGAATATAACGCTCAATTAGAGGTCTATACATCGGCTCCTGTAATTGTGACAAAGCCTGCTGTTGTTGGTTTTCTGTCGGTTTTTTTGGCGTGGCTTGCTCATTCGCCATGGAAGTAAAACTACAAGCGACGAGAAAGAGAAATAGTACTATGCTTTTCATATTGATGTTCTTGAAACTTTATATTCTTAATATGGTGCATGAGTTAAGGTGGAATTGCAAAAAGTGGAGAAGAAATATTGCCTTATGTGACTAAATTAGCGGTTTATTGCCTGATTATACTCTCTTTAATCAATTTGAGTGCTTATGCAAAAGATCTACTAGTGGTAACCGAAGAGTGGAAGCCATATAACTTCACCAATGACGAAGGGGAGGTTGTTGGGAGAGCAACAAAGAAGGTGAGGGAGGTACTAGTAAAAGCAGAAATTGACTACGAGATAAAAGTGTACCCTTGGGTACGGGCGATGAAAATTGCTAAAGAGCGCCCTAATACAATGATTTACTCAATTTACCGTACTGCTGAGCGTGAAGCTGACTACGAGTGGGCATGTCCTTTGATCCGCCCTGTGGGCGTGTATTTTTTCAAACTAAAAACGCGCAAAGATATTAAAATTGCCTCATTGGAAGATGCTAAGCAGTACACCTCTGCGGTAGTAAAAGGCAATATCTATTATGATTTTTTGATTCAACACGGGTTTAATCAAGGAGAGCACTTAGTCGTTGCCGCCGATTCTAAAAGCTTTTATAAACTCTTTTTCAAAGGGCGTATAGACCTAGTAATGTCAACAGAATATATCATGAGTGAGGAACTTAAGGCGGCTGGGCTCAATTATGATGAGGTTGTGCCTCTGATAGAAGTAACCAAAGCGACTCAACAGCGTGGCTGTATGGCATTTAGCAAGGAGACAAATCCTGTACTTATAGATCGAGTAAGACGCGCACTGGCGAAGCATAATCAAGAATTTGTCGGACCATAAAGGCTAATGCTAATTTGATAGTTATGGGGTGATTTTTCATCATCAAGTACTGGTTATCGATTACCCTGTTTGAAGCTAGGCTAAGTATAAAAAGAAAAGCGCACCAAGCGGTGCGCCTAATCAGTGCCATGGTGAAGGGGGAGGTTAATCAAAGGTGTTACACCAATCAAACCCTTCAATATGGTAAACGAATGCACAACAAAAAAGGATCAACACATTTTAAAGTTTTGCAGCTTGCTGCACGACAATAGCGTGACGTTTTGCCAGTCTTTGATGATCTCTATCGTACCCACCGCCAATCACGGTCGCAACGGGAACACCATATTTTTGACATAGCCTAAGCACCAATGCATCTCTTTTAGCAATGCCAAGCCATGATATGTCTAATTTACCTAAGTTATCACCTTGCCAAACATCGACACCCGCGTCATATAGTACAATATCTGGATTGAGGTCAATCAACAATGACTCAAGTGTGTGCGCAACCGTTTCTAAGTATTGTGTATCACTGACCCCTATTTCTAAGCCAATATCCAGATCACTAGCGTGTTTACGAAATGGGAAGTTTTTCTCACAGTGGATTGAGCAAGTGTATACATACGGGTTGTGCTTCAACATGGCGGCGGTGCCGTCACCTTGATGAACATCCAAATCAAAGATTAACGCATTGGTGATCTGATGGCTGTTGAGCAGATGTGTGGCTGTATAAGCGAGATCGTTCACCATGCAAAAACCAGAGCCAAAATCATAATGCGCGTGGTGCGTGCCACCGGCTAAATGACATGCAATGCCATGTTTTAGCGCAAGTTCTGCAGTCTTTAGCGTTCCAAGCGGTGCAGTAAAAGTACGTGCCATAAGCTGCTTCGACCAAGGTAAACCTATACGTCGCATCATTTTATCGTCGAGTTGGTTACGCCATAAGTCCCAAATATATTGATCGCAGTGTACATTTTCGAGTGGTGAGGGATCACCAATTTTAGGGCTAATAACATTGTTGTGAATGAGCCCTAACGCATCAACTTCTTGATATAGACGCGCAAATTTACTCATTACAAAGCGATGCTTTGGATCAAAACTAAACGAATAATTCGAATGATAAACGAGCGGTAAGTTTGGGTTGTTCAAAAATAGCTCCGTGAATAGCGACAATTCAGTTTAGCAATATTGCCCTCCAAAGCCGAGTGCTTTCCTCGCTATCTTGTTTGCATTATTTCATCTACAGGTATTTGTGACACGCTTATTCCTGTTCTATGTTTATGTAACAATCTTTTCATAATTAGGGATACTTAGAATGAAAAGTGTTAAGGCAAAACTTATTTCCGCGGTCACCGCCGGTTTAGTAGTAATGCTCGTCGGTGCGATGCTCACCATCTTTGTGATGAAACGTGTTGCAGAGCAGTATGACGGCATGATAGCTAATGAATTGGCTGCTCGCGAGCAAATTAACATGGTGCTCGATGATTTTAAAACTCAAGTTCAAGAGTGGAAAAATGTGCTTATTAGAGGGAGTGACTCTGCTCAACTAGAGAAGTATTGGTCGAGATTCGAGACCAAAGAAGCAGACGTACAAAAACAACTCAGTTCAATTGTATCCGCTCATTCGTTACCAACTGCTCTAGAAAACAAGTTACGTGAATATCAAAAGGAACATCTACTCTTAGGGCAAAAGTATCGCGAAGCGGTGGAGTTATTCAAAAGTTCAAATTTTGATATCAGTCTCGCCGATGCATCTGTAACTGGAATAGATCGGCAAGCAAGTGTTTACTTACTTGAAATTAATGAACAAATTAATGCATTAGTAGACGCGAGAACGAGTGAAGTAGTTGCGACAAAAAATCAACTGGTTTTTTTTAGTACCATAGCGCTTATCCTTGTTGCGCTTGTGACTTTGGGGTTATTGACTTGGTACATGCAGCATTTAATCACTCGTCCAATCCGTCGCGCATCCGATGTGGCTAATGCAATTGCAAGTGGTCGACTAGATAACAATATTGTTGTTCACAGCGATGATGAAATAGGAATCTTGCTGGACAACTTACGCCAAATGCAAGCTAATTTGCTTGAGGCAACTCAAAAGCTAGAGATGCAAGCAAAAGAGAATTTACGGATCCGTTATGCGCTAAATAATGTAGCCGCACCAGTACTTTTGTGTGATGGCAATAACCAAGTGATCTATGTAAACGCACAATGTGAGTCTTTATTCAATCGCTATCGCACTGTATTAAACGTCCCTGTCGAAGTTGTTGATCATCCTATCCCCGAGGTATTACTTAGCAGCTCCACTGCATTGCACCAAGCTGCTGGGCAATTAGTACGCCAGTTGGAATGGGAGTGGTGTGCAGCTGACGTAATCATCGCGGCCACTGCTAATCCGGTTTCCGATCAAGGTGGTAATGTTTTGGGTACGGTGTTTGAATTTAAGGATTTAAGTCAGACGAGACGTGCAGAACAACAGGTTGAGCAGCTCATTAAGTCCGCTTCTGACGGTAAGTTAAGCGAACGTCTTAACCTTGAAGGGTATGTAGGCTCCATGAAATTAATAGCCAGTGGACTTAACAAACTACTTGATGCTGTTGAGCAACCCATTAGCCAAACAAAACAATATCTTACTTCGCTTTCAAGAGGAGAAATTCCTGAACAGATCAGTGGTGAGTTCAAAGGGGAGTTTGCGCAAATTCATCTAGCCTTGCAACGTGCCACCTCATCGCTTTCGTTGCTTATTGAGGATACTTACAGTTTAGTTGCTGCTGCGGGAGAAGGGGAGCTCTCTTCTCGGGCAGATGAGGATAAGCACCAAGGCGAGTTTCGCAAAATCATTCGTGGTGTCAACGAAACGCTTGACGCGGTCTCCAAACCCGTTGCTCTCACAAGCGGATATCTAGAAAGTATCGCAAAAGGTGAATTACCAGCCTTAACGAATGATGGTTATAAAGGGGAGTTTGATAGCATTTATCAAAGTCTCTCGGCTTGTGTTGGTGCGATACAGTTAATGCTAACAGATGCTGAAAAGCTTGCTGAAGCGGCCAGCGAAGGAGACTTACATCATAGAGCTGATATCGATATGCATCATGGAGCTTATGCCAGCATAATTGACACAATGAATGAAACGCTAGACTCAATAGAAGCCCCGCTTAAGGAATGCATGAATGTGATGGATGGGCTTTCTCAAGGCAACTTAACACGTCAAGTTGAAAAAAGTTATGCGGGCGATTTTGCACTGTTGAAACAATCGGTGAATACCAGCGTTGGCAATTTAGCTAATATGATGCAAAAGCTACTCGCTATGGCGGAATCCATTACTGTGTCGGTACAGCAGATCACTACAGGTATCGAAGAGTTAAGTGAGCGTTCTTCTTCTCAAGCTGCATCTGTTGAGGAAACACGAGTGTCAATTGGTGAAATTACCGAAACTGTACACTCAAACGCCAGTAATGCGCAATCTGCTAATAAGTTGGCAATTGAAGTAAATCAGCAAGCTCAGCAAGGTGGGAAGGTAGTTGAAGCAACGATTGAGGCAATGACCGAAATTAGTAAGAGTGCTAAAGAAATACTCACCGTCATCGAGGTCATTGATTCTATTGCGTTTCAAACTAACTTATTAGCGCTGAACGCTTCTGTAGAAGCAGCAAGAGCTGGAGAAAAAGGAAAAGGTTTTGCTGTCGTTGCCTCAGAAGTGAGAAACTTAGCGCTGCGAAGCGCAAGCGCCTCAAAAGACATATCTGAGCTGTTGGGAAGCAGTAACATCAAAGTGAAGCAAGGATCTAAGCTGGCCTCAGAATCCGGTGAGACGTTAAAAACCATCGTGGAAAGTGTGTACGGACTTGCATCCCAAGTGCAAACTATCGCGGAGGCTTGCAACACACAATCAAGTGGTATTGAGCAAATTAATCTAGCCATTAAGCAAATTGATGGTATCACACAACAAAACAATACCTTGGTAGAGATGACGAATGCCTCAGGGCTGTCATTGTTGAGTAAAGCCAATGAATTGCGAGAGATGGTTGAGCAGTTTGATATCGGCAAGACTAAAGCGGAGTTGATGAAAGTGGTGAGCTAAGGGTCAGCAAAATCTAGGGCCTGTTGATCTTTCAAGTTTGTTTTTGCAGCAGTTTGATTGGTATTTATACAAGGCAGAGCCAGCGTAGCATAGTCATTCTATGTAAGTCTGGCGATAAAGACTTTGTGCTCCTGCAAAGTCACCTTACCCCACATCCTTGTGGGGCAACACAGTAGAAATGCTAATCAAGCGCTGCCCTTTGGGTTCATCTGAGTGCGCTTTGTTCATTGTTGCTCAACTTTTGCCTAGATTACTAGGCGGCAAGTCGAGCGTCGCGACCAAAACACACTCAGAAGAACAAAAATCAAACAGCAAAGGTCAACAGGCCCTAGCACATACGGTTGCTAATTTTATTGTTTTTAGGAACATCACATGACATGATTGGACTAATTTGATGGCTTTTTAGCCGCTAACAATGTTGAGGGATAAGGCATAAACCATGGTTACACCAATCATCATTATACTGTTGCTTTGCGGCCCGTTATTACTCGGTATCATCTATTCAAAGATAAGAGACGTACAGGTAGAAACAACAACGCTTGCCTGCTGGGGTCTCGGTATCGCATTTATGTTCTTTTTTATTGGCCATATCGTAAAAGCACAGGGAATGGTAGAAATGTTGCCTAGTTGGGTGCCATATAGACTCCCTCTGGTGTACTTTACGGGTGTTATTGAACTTGTTGTGGCTGTTTTATTATTTATACCCAGTTATCAATTGGTTGCAGCAAAAGTGGCTATTGTCATTTTTATTCTGTTTTTTCCAGCAAACGTGTATGCAGCATTTAATAGTGTTGGATTGGGAGGGCATCAGTGGGGACCAGTTTATTTGCTCATTAGAGCACCACTGCAAATCATATTGATTGCTTGGTCATATTATATGTGCATAAAGCCGCTATCAATGCCAGCGGCTGAAATTAAATAAAGCTCAGCTCAAATAGAACAAATAAACAGAAAGAAGAGTGAGATTTACCCGCTTCTTTTCTGCGTTTTGCGACTATTAATCGTTTATTTTTCACTCTTTGGGCAAGGCTTCCCAGCTAAATGACCAGCCACGATTTGTGCTATTTTTTCTGTTAGCCAGCTTGGACCTTCGTCAGTCATGTCATTGTGTTTTGCATTCGCTATCGTGACAACACAATCGTGGTATTTTTGCTTTTCTGCAGGGCTTGGCAACACCCCTTTGTCTGCTGGAAAATCGCTTGCTCGTATCGACAATACTTTTACATCAAGACTTCGCGGTAATGGCACTCTGCGATGGTCTAGTGTAATGATATGGTTTGCAAACGTAGCGCCGTGATTGATTAGCCAGGCTGAAATATCACCGCCATTTGAATGGCCAATTAAGAGGATATTTTCAAAATCAAAATTGGCGAACTTCGGCCTAAAGTGATCGCGAATAAACACCAGAGTATCTGCGCCTCGCTGCCAGTTTTCTGCACGTGTTTCGTATAAGTTTCCCTCAACGGAAAGCGGAGGATCCGTTGCAAGTTCATGACCCACAGTGATAACCAAATATTCAGCTTGGTTTAATATCTTGACCAAAAATTGATATTCGGTATGTGCAACACCATAACCGGCGCTTAGCAGTGCAACGGGACAAGTCTTGGTAGCTGAGCAGTTAGCGGTATTAGATGGTTGATGAATTTCCACAGGAACTGCTCTATCTCGGGTGTTGTCTACTATCGTTTTAGCTAAGGGAGATAATGGTAATAAGAATAATATTACCATTATTATCCTGCTCATATATTCTTCGGATAGTAAGCGTTGTATATGCATCAAAATGCCTTGTAAGAGTAATTTTTGTTACGAATTATTCACAATAATAGTAGCATATTCAAGTCTCACTGATTACCAAATGAGTAAAGAATCCATACTTTCTTATCTACTTGTACTTCACTATGTGCTCTAGCTTCAGATAAGCTCCCATTATGGTTAACCAGTATAATAACCGTGACTTTGGCTTTGGCTTGTAATAGTTCATTTTCACTCCTGCTGCTGTCTCAATAACCTGAGTTCAGGTACTTAATTTATGACTGTATTTTGGGTCAAAGTATGGCAGGATACCAACGATAGTTAATTACAATAAATATAAGTTGAGCTTATGGATAAGAGGTTAAGGCACTTAAGTGCACTACGCTGTTTTGAGAGTGCAGCCCGGCTTCAAAGTTATACCCAAGCTGCACTCGAATTAAACATTACTCAGGCGGCAGTAAGTCAACAAATGCGTCAACTGGAAAGTGCACTTGCAGTTAAGCTTTTTGTAAGAAAAGGTCGCAATATGCACTTAACTGAAGCCGGAGAAGTGTTGTTGAGGTCAACTCAAGGCGCATTCACGCGCATAATTGACGGGCTGAATCAGATCCAAACGCAAGAGCTGGCGGGCAGTTTAACTATTACATCAACCCAGTCCTTCTGCTCTTTATGGCTAATGCCTAACCTAAGCTCGTTTTACGAAGCTCATGACGACATCCAAATTCGTGTGCTGGGCTCTAATCGCTTCGAAGATATTCGTTTAAACCATATTGATATCGCGATCCGGTTTTCTAATAAGAAAGAGTTAGCGTGTCCCACCGGACTTGAGCAGTTATATCTGGGGGAAGATAGCAACTACCCTGTTTGTTCACCTAGCTACAAAGAAGCGCTACAAATTAAACGTCCAAGTGATTTAGCAAGATGCAACCTTATCCACCACGATGATGATAAAGTGAGCTGGGAGCAGTGGTTTGAGACTCAAGGGATATGCGGTTCAAGTATATGTGCCAAAGGCCCACACACTCGAGTCTCTTCTAATGATATGGCCCTGAGTGCAGCACTTAAAGGCCATGGTGTGGCAATCGTTTCCAAAGAGCTATTTTTAGACTTTCAACAAGCTGGACTTATTGTGCAGCTTTTTGACATACCTCACCCTGTGGTATGGCAACGCTATGTGTTATTTGATCCCTATTCACCAAAAAGAGCTCGGATCCAAGTATTTATTGATTGGCTTATCAGCCACTTGCCATAAGGCCTAGTTATGACTCACTAATTGAGCCTCTTTCGCATTATTTCATGAATGCGGAAGCAAATGTGAATTTGAAATAAATATTAAACTAAAATTTAACATTGCCGAATTAGACTTCGTTCCCGCAAGGAAAACTAGCAAGGATGCCGACATTCAAATACCGAGGAAACGATGAAAGCTTACACTCTCACACCAGCCGTATTGATGCTTACAAGTAGCGTTATCAGTGCGCAGCCGGAAGTTCACTACGAGTCTTGTAAATCCACTTTTAACTATTTAGCCGCACAGTATCAAGGTACGACAGATAAAAATAATTCAGGGTCGCAGTGGTGCTATTTAAAACAAAGCATCGAAGGCGCAACATGGGGTCATGTCAGAACAGAAACTATCCCAGAATTCAAAACGGTAACCGGAAAAGCGTGTAAAACGCCATCGGAGTATCAAGGTGAAAGGTTTTATGGCTGTACAACCCGAAATCACACCGCACCTTGGTGCTATGTCGAAGAGGGTGGCTGGGAAGAATGTCAACCAGAGGAGCCGCCAGCGCTGTTATCTCACACTCAACCCTTACAAAGTAAACGATTAGATAGAGTTGCGCTAGGCTCATGTTTCAAAACCAAAGGTGATATGCCCGAAGCGCTCGCGAAGTTAATTGGTCAGCAACCGGATTTGTTTCTTTGGTTAGGGGACAATATCTACGCAGATACCACTGATATGGCTGTGATGCGCCAGAAGTACGATGATAAAAAGAATAATAGTGAATATCGCAAGTTTTTAGAGGCTAAGATCCCGGTGATGGCGACTTGGGATGATCACGATTTTGGCTGGAATAATGAAGGCAAACATTATCCACAGAAAGCAAATGCGCAGAAAGAATATTTGCGTCACTTTGATGTCGATAAGACTGATCCAAGACTAAATGGTCAAGCTGGTATTTACGAAGCAAAAATGCTGGGTGGCTCGGGCGAAACCACACATGTGATCACATTGGATGCCCGTTACTTCCGCTCACCAACTTTCTCAAGTTATGGTGCGTGTGAAGGTGAAAGTAGCACCATATTGGGAGAGGCGCAGTGGCAATGGCTTGAGCAAGAGTTGCAAAAACCGTCAGAAATCAAGCTTATTGCAAGCGGCATTCAAGTGCTGCCCCCGCTACATCGAGGTAGAAGTAAAACTAGCTACTGTGCTTACGGAGACGGCAAAACGTTTAATGCTGCTATCGAGTCATTAGAAGAAACAAATATGTCAGGTACTAGTTATGAATCTTGGGCAGAGATGCCAGCACAAAGAGAGCGCTTGCTAAGGTTAGTACAAAAATCTGTGAATGAAGGAAAGACTAAAGCCGTTGTATTTTTGTCTGGCGATCAGCATTGGGGAGAGCTTCTGCAAAAGACTATTCCAGCAAGCAGCACATATGGCCAAGCGGTTAACGTCTATGAAGTAACAGCATCAGGGTTTGGTCAAAACTGGCCTTATCATATCGAAAACCCATTAAGATTACCGATTTACGCAGACGACAAAGGGGATGGCAATTTTGCCAAAGCATGCCAATTACCGTTCAAATATGCAGGTGTAACCTATCAAGGTTGTATCACGCGAGACAACGATAAACCTTGGTGTTATACCCAAGTGGATGATAACCAAAAAGGTATCGAAGGTGACTGGGGCAACTGCGCGCCAGCAGGTGCCATTATTCCAACCGGACGAGTTGGTGCGATAAGCAAAGACATCGCAAAGTTGACAACATCTAACCGCCATTTGATCAATAAGTCGGGAAGTAATTACGGCTTGATAGATATTGATTGGCAAAATCGTGAACTAAAGATGTCTATTGAAACGGCAGACGAGGAAGCAGTCTCGACTATCATCAAGTTTTGATGTTTACTTATCAGCTGAGCCTAGTGTTCAGCTGATAGGTTAGTAACTCTTTGTAAACTATCGAAATAAAATGTATATTGCGTGCAATTTTAGAAAAAAGCAGTTAGACTGCTTACAGGAAAGTAATTAATACCAAATTAAAAGGACATTAATTTGAAATTTATCATCTCACTCATACCCGCATTTTTTTTGACTAAGTTAGTCTTTTACGTTACTAATTTTGAATATTTTTTATTCGAAGATCCCTTTGACTTCGGTAAGTTACTTATTGATATTAGCGTTTTTGGATTCTTTTATTTTATCGCTGTTTTAGTTTACGAGTACTTTTTCGGCGAAAAGTTAGAGCTCAAGCGGCAAGTATCGAGCAAAAGAACGAAAAGTTCAACGTAAGTCTATTGCGAACTCGAAGGCTTTTTATACGGTTCTAGTAAGCGAAATACCAAAAATCCGACCGCGCTTAACACAATTGCGATTTCATATCGTTGATATGCGCTTGAGATCCCTATTGCACCGGTTAACCAAATACCTGCGGCGGTTGCAGTGCCATGCGTGGAGTTATCGTTTTTCACAATCGAGCCGCCACCAATAAAACCAATTCCAGTAATAACACCGTACATTACTCTTGCTTGCGCTTCGTGTGACTCATAGACATCCATACTTGTTAAGATAAATGCACAACAGGAAATAGCGACTAATGGGAATGTTCTAAGCCCCGCGCTATCAGAGCGACTTTCTCTATTAATAGCCAAAGGTAATGTAAGTAAAAACGCAAAAATTATTTGGTAAAAGTGATACCAAATGAGTGCTAAGTCAAGATTAATCCAATCTGGCATTTTTTATCTCCTATACTGTTGTTGGGTTAATGCAAAAGGCATTCCTTTGAGTTGGCATAACCCATGCAACATGAAAGCGTCTATAACTTTTAGGAGAGAACAATGGATTTATTGAGGATCATAATTGCAATATTGCTTCCACCACTCGGTGTATTCTTACAAGTCGGTCTTGGCGGGGCTTTTTGGTTAAATATTTTGCTGACATTGTTGGGTTATATACCAGGAATTGTACATGCAGTGTGGGTGATCGCCCGTCGGTAAAAAACGGACAACAAGTAACAATAACACGGTAATCTTTGCAGGGAATTATCCTGCAAAGATCTCCAGCACGATAGGCATTACAGACAGTACAAGTAATGCAGCCATCACAAAATTAAACCACCTAAGGCTTTGCTCATTTTTTAACACGTACTTGAGTGATGAGCCAAACACCAACCAGATCCCAACACAAGGAAATGACACCAATAAAAAGACAATGGTGATCATCAAGTTTTGGCTCATAAAATCTGCGCCAGTGGAGGTATAAGTTGAAATAGCACCTATTGCCACAATCCACGCTTTTGCGTTTACCCACTGAAATAGTGCGCCTTTTACAAACGAAAAAGGTTGAGAGCTTGCGTCTGCATCCGTTGTAGGTGAAGACATCGCGACAAGGTAGGCAAGATATAGAAGATAAATGACGCCAATGCACTTTAAAATAAAGTGTAAATTAGGAAACAACTCAAAAAGCTGCGCAAAACCTAAGCCGACTAACAAAAGCATAATCGAAAAACCTACACAAATACCGCTTAGTAGTGGAATGCTTCTCCTTAAGCCAAAATTAACACCAGACGTCATTACCATAATATTGTTTGGCCCGGGTGTTACGGAAGATGCAATTGCAAATAAGGTAATGGCAACCAAATAGTCCATTAAACAGTCCTTTTTACCTACTGATAGCTTTATCGTTGTCGGATTATTAGTTCACTATTGGGGTTGTGTGTTAAATAGTCAATAGAAGAATAGCTGGGATGTTGTTTTTATATTTGTGATAAGATAACATATTTAAAGTTATGGTATAACATAAATATAAATAGGATCTCTCTCATGGTATTAAAAGGTAAACTTTTGGCAGTTGCCATTTCCGCAATTCTCCTTTCCGCTTGTGGTGGTACTGAACATACAATCGTAAAAGTAGACCCGCCAACACAAGACAATGGTAACGATAACGATGGTCATGATGATCACGATCATGGAGATGCGATCACAGACGCAAATGGTCGCCTGATAGTCACTAGTGCAGATAGTAACGTTGTGAATGTGTACTCAACGGCGGATAAATCACTTATTGACTCAATTGGTGTTACTCACTATCCAAAATATGTATATAGCTCTGAAAATCACCGCTTTGCTGTGTTGGTGCAACGAGACCAAGGTTTAGTGGAATTTATTGATGGTGGTTTATATGAGGAAGAGCATGGCGACCATCACCATACTCATGAAGAAGCGCCTGCACTTGCTTCGTTCCATTTAGAATCAGTGAAGCCAACACACGTTACAGTGGGTGAGTCGGGTATTGCTGTATTCTCTGATGGCGACAAAGACAGTCAACAGAATGCCGGTGCTGCAATGTTCACTGAAGCGCATATTAGCGGCGAGCAAAGCGAAGTCGCTGCGCTACATTATGACACTTACATGCACGGTGCAGCGCAAGCTCGAGGCGAATTTCTAATTAGTACGATCAGAGACCCTCAAACCGAAACTTCTCTACCTTCGCAAATTGGTTTATATCATGCGCATGGTGACCATTTCCATCAAGAGCAAGTATTTAACGTAAGCTGTCCAGCACTTCACGGCAGCGCGCAAAATGAAGAAGCAGTGGCATTTGGTTGTGGTGATGGTGTTGCGCTTATCACTCAGCAAGGCGAAAGCTTCAGTGCAGTAAAACTCGCCAATCCAGATTACTTTGCTGACGGGCAGCGAATTGGCACCCTTAAAGGTCACCATGATGCAGAGCAGTTTATCGCATCAGCAGGTAATGATGTGCTGATGGTTGACCCAGAGCATGGCCATATCGAAAAGCTTGAATGGCAAGTAAGTGATAACTATCGCATCGCGAGCTTTGGATTTAGCTTTGCGGGTGAGCATGTTGTAGTGATGGATACTGCAGGTAAGCTCAGCATTTTTGCCGGTCATGATCATGATGGCGAGCACCATTTTGAAGCAGCAGGTGAAGTACAAGTTAGCGATGCCGATTTAACTACGATGCCAGAAGGTCACGGTTTCCAAATTACATTCTCTCATTCAGAGCAAGCGGTATATGTGAGCGATCCAATTGCAAAACAAATCAAAAAGTTTGATTTAGAAGAAGCCAAACTAGTAGACACATTTGAACTAGATTACGTACCAGAAAAACTAGTATGGCTTGGTATTGCAGCAGAGGAGTCTCACGACCATTAATACTTAGCTAACTCATGTAGTCCCTGACAATTTTTAACACTGTAGATAGTGGCTTTGCCACCTTAGTTAAGCTAAGGTGGCTTTTTTAAGGAAAAAATATGAAAATTAGAGCAGCCACCATCAACGACTTAACCACACTTCTAGACTTAGAACAGCAAGTGATCGAAGCGGAGCGTCCGTATAACGCAGCAATCAAATCGCAAGACGCCAAATACTATGATCTCGAAAAATTACTCACTTGTTCGAATACGTTAGTGGTTGTTGGAGTAGTGTCAGAGCAAATAGTGGCGACAGGGTATGTGCAGATCAGAGCATCGAAACAGCAGCTACAACATTCGCAGCATGCTTATCTTGGGTTTATGTATGTAACACCTGAGCATCGTGGTAGAGGTTTGAATCAAGAGATCATGGAGCACTTAATCGCTTGGTGTAAAACCCAAAACGTCAACGATTTTTACCTTGATGTATACGGTAGTAACGCCGCAGCAATTCGCGCTTATGAAAAAGCGGGATTTACACCTTGTCTGCTGGAAATGAAGCTACACCTCTAGGTCACAGCCAAAGATCACAGCCAACCTTTGTGTTTAAAGAATAGGTAAGGCGCAAAACCAGACAGTAGCATAATAGCAATGGCAAAAGGGTAGCCCCATGCCCAGTTTAGCTCTGGCATATTATTAAAATTCATTCCATACACACTGGCAACCACAGTGGGTGGCAAAAATACGACAGAGGCAATGGAGAAGGTTTTAATAATTTGGTTTTGTTCGATATTGATAAAACCCTGCGTAGAATCCATCAAAAAATTCACTTTATCGAAGAGAAAGGCGCAGTGCGACATCAAGGTTTCGATATCTCGTGTGACTTCCCGTAGCGTTTCTCGCTCCTCAGATTGCACCCCCACATGACGCATTAAAAACGAGATATTGCGCTGCGTATCCATCAAACATAAGCGCACTTTACCATTGGCATCTTCGAGCCTTGAAATACGACTAACGGCTTCTTCTAGATCTGAGTCTTCTTCCTCAAGTACATAGGCACTGAGCTTTTCAAGCTGGTGGTGCATATCCTCAAGCATATCCGCGTGGTTTTCGACTTTTTGATCGAACAAAGTCACTAACAGCTGTTTTGGGTTATCGCACGCCACTTGCCCTTTACGCGCACGTAGTCGCAGCAATCTAAAATCCGCAAGCTCGTCATCACGAATGGTTAATAAGCAGTTCTTTTGTAATAAGCAGGCCACGGTCACCGTATTAAAACGCCCATCATTGGGAGACATAAACAAAGCGTGTACATGCAGACCTTCGCTGTCGATAAAACAGCGCGAAGAGGCTTCAATTTCCTCTACGTCATCCGCACCAGGAAGGGTAATATTTAGCGTGTTTGCAAGGGCAACTCGCTCCTCCTCAGTGGGATTAATAGTATCTATCCAATGGGCGTTTTTAATTGCTATTTCAATCGGGGTGTCGGCGCTTGGTTCCATTTCGGAAATTACACCGTTTTCAATCGAAAAAAACCTCAGCATCTCATTACTCTACACGACGACTCTTTGGCAAAGTATAAGAGTGAATGTATTAATCAACAATGACAATCCAAAGGTTATCTGCAGATTATTCAGCTTGATAGGTGTAGATATTACGTGCCGCAACCGAGTTATTCATGATTGTTGTATAATTAGCAATCAATTTAAAACCATGACGCTGAAATAAATGATTCACCGCTAAGGCATCTACTCGACAACGAGTGTGAATAGGTTGGCGAGTAGCGGCTAAGGTGTCTTGCAGTAATTGCTTGCCAATTCCTTTGCCGCGAATATTCGCATCAACCATAAAGTTCGAAATGTACAGGCCTGATGTAAGATCAAAGCGCGCCTTATCTTTAAAATGGGCGATTGGCACTAGCGACAAACTACCAATAAGTTGCTTTGTTGAGTCATCAAAAATAACGCGTACTTCGCCTTCTTCGATTTCTCTTTCCATAAGCAAGCGAATGGCTGCTTGGTCTATTTCTTCATTACGTGGCGGCGCTGAAAAAGTCGCGATGTATAGCTCAGTAAGCTGCTCAACAATATCGCGGGTTGGGGTAGAGATTATTTCAATCATGCAGATACGCTCCGTGTTTTTGGATCAGCTTGATAACTTTCAAGTAAGTGCTCAATATTACGTTTAAACAACTCGCTGGCATGTTCTGTTAGTACCGTATTTTTCGCTATCGCATGGCCTAGATATAAATTGTATAGCTCGTACGCCGCGCACTGTGCATCAAGCTCAGGATGAAAAATACCGCTTTCTATCCCTTGCACGATTTTATGCTTAATATAGCTAAATAATCGGTTATGTTGCTCGGTAACTTTGGTATGAATAGGGCTGTCTGTATGGCAATTAAATTCAACTAACGCTTTGATAAACGGGCAAGTTGAATGTGGCTCATTAAATAGTTCACGAGTCCAGTCTGCCCAAATAGAAAAGAGCATTTTGAGTTGTACAAGGGGATCTTGGTGTCGTGCCGGTGCGACGACATGCAGCATAAATTGATCTTCACAGTAATCGAGGATCGCCAACTGCATATCTTCTTTACTGTCAAAATGCGAGATAAGCCCGCTGCGAGACAAGCCACAAAGCTTGGCCATAGAACCAATAGTGACTTCTATCAAGCCATATTGGCTACTAAAGCGCATACCTTGCTCTAAAATGGTTTGTCTCGTTCTCTCGCCTTTGTTCATCACTTATGCAGTTATTCTTTGAGTAATACGTTGAATAACGCCAGTATCGCCTAAAATGCGGCGATGTCCAAGGCCTGAGGTTTGGATTAAACGCTCAGGAGTGGCTGCGATAAGCGACTCTACGTGTTCAAATGGCGCAAATCGGTCCTCGGTATCGTGAATAAATGTCGGCTTAAACTTAAGTACACCGTCGTGGAATTTATCTCTGATCAAATGCCAATGCGTGCCATATCTTGTGGTGATAGCGCCCAATACTTGGTGTAGCATTTTTTCAGAAATGCCCGCTCGCGCAACGCGCTCAAACATCAGCTCAAAAAACTGCACGGGAGTTGCAACATTTATAACCACGCGATTTTCTAGGCGATAATCCGGTAAGTTCATCAGCGCCACAGCGCCCATAGAATGTCCCACCAAAGCTACGATATCATGGCGATCAGCTTCTAGCTTCTCAATCAAAGTATCCAGTGCCTCAACAAAAGCCAGCAAATGGGCTTGCTTACCATGAGATTGTCCATGACCAACATGATCAATCGCCACAACGCAAAATCCCGCCGCAACGAGTTCTGGGATCAAAGTATCAAAGCAACTGCTGTTATCGGCCCAACCATGACTTAACACAACGGTCTTCGGGCCAAGGCCAAACACGTTTACATGAACGCGACCAAGCGAGGTCAGAATATTGAACTCACCATTGGGTTTTTTATTTTTAAACTGATATTGACGCTTACCATGCGGGCTCATCAGTAATACCTGACCTAACCTCGAAGTAATAGGTGGCGCAAGCGTGCACATAAGCCCTGTGATCCCCCGGCTTATCTTGGTGATAAGCGAGCCGTCTTTATCGTTAAAGTAGCTGAATTTCATCCTGACCTCTAAAAAAGAACACTTGTACTTTTATTAAAATAGAACAACTGTACTTTTTTGTAAAGCATAACAATCACCTTTTAATATTGCAGCTGGTTAACTATGCGATACACCCCCATCATGTTGGAGCTGGTTCACCCAGCGATACACCTCCGCGTAGGAGCTGGTTTACCCAGCGATCTTTATAAGGCGTCAACCGCTGCACAAAGCCCCTTATACTGACTCCAGACCACCGCGTAGGAGCTGGTTCACCCAGCGATCTTTACCAAGCACCAACCGCTGCACAAAGCCCCTTATACTGACTCCACACCACCGCGTAGGAGCTGGTTCACCCAGCGATCTTTGTAAAGCGCCAATCGCTGCACAAAGCTCCTTATGATGACTCTATACCTCCTCGTAGGAGCTGGTTCACCCAGCGATCTTTGTAAAGCGTCAACCGTTGCACAAAGCCCCTTATAAGGACTCCACACCACCGCGTAGGAGCTGGTTTACCCAGCGATCTTTGTAAAGCACCAACCGCTGCACAAAGCCCCTTATACGGACTCCACACCAGCGCGTAGGAGCTGGTTTACCCAGCGATCTTTTTAAAACGCCGGCTGCGGATTACTCAAGGCTATGAGGGGCATACCCTCAAAAAGGTTTGTCTCTAAAAGCACCGTATAAAGTGAAAAACGATGAAAATATTTCAATTTACGTAAAATTTCCCTGAATTTATGTACTTTTTATGTGATGTGGTCGTGATTGGCTTGTCTTTATATTTAACTAAATGTAATGTTTGGGTTAATTCGAATAATGCCGTAAAATGACAGTGGATTAATGCAAACACCAGAGGAATATGAGGTAAGCCAGCGGATAGGCAGGTTAATACTTGGGTTAAAGCGTACCAGAGGTATGACCCGAGAAGATGTCTGTAAACGTTTAGGTATAGGTTCGCGCACGTTAGACAATTACTTAAACGGGGTGAGCTCATTTAAACTTGGAACATTGTTAAAGTTTGCGGATCTTTGCAAGGTAAAGTTGGCTGATATCTTGGATGATACCGAGGCGCTGAAGCGCTTGTATCCTGAGAATATTAAAGACAAAGGCAATATCTTTTTGCTATTTACAGGCTATTTTGTCGGCGTTATGGTGCTTGAATTTACCTTATTTGCTTTTCTTATTTTGTTATTGTTTTATGCGCGTAATGACAAGAATAGCCAAAGCATTGTTGCAATTTTTATATTTGCTTTTTCGTTAGAAATCGTTGTTGCATACTGGTTGAATTATGTCGTCTTCCCAGCTATTGAAAGCTATTACATTGAAAATATCTATGCTTTTGCGACACAACTTTTACTGAGTTTACTGCTGGCGTTAATGATCAAATACAGAATGTTTTTAGGTGCGTGGTTTACCAAAGGGAATTCAGCCAGCATTTTTGAGAAGAACCAAGTAGATGCGCCGCTTTATGCACTCGCATGTACTTTAGCTATGATTGATTTTGCCGCATTGATGGAAAACTTTATCCGTAACCTAGAGCGTTTAGGAATAAGTGAAGAAGTTGCCAAACCATTTTGGGAGCTAGCCTTTATTTATAATTACTTTGCTTATATCAAAGCCGTGCCTTATCTGCTCTGCATGTTTGTGTTATACGCAGGAATAACAGCGCGCCGTAAGCAGGTTTTAAATAAAGCAAATGCTGCGCCCATACAATAAGGTGAAGATTTTCCCATAAAAATAGAGAAGTCTGTGTGTTTTTAATTATTGATTTTAATGGTCTGCAAAACAACAAATAAGCGGGTGTAGTAAGGGTTGCTTAAATCGATTGATACCAAAAATTCAAATATAATGGTAAGTTTGTTTCTGTTTTGGGATGTTTTGCGAGTGTGCCCCTAAAAATAGTACTGTCATCTACTTGTCTTTATATTTAACTAGATGTAAACTTTTGGTTAAATTGGTTGGGGTGATTGAGAGATATGGTGGGGCGATGCAGACGCCAGAAGAATACGAGGTAAGCCAGCGTATCGGCCGACTGATACGTGGGCTAAAGCGCAAAAAAGGGATGACCCGAGAAGAGGTTAGCCGGCGTTTAGGTGTGGGTGACAGGACCCTTGATAACTATTTAAATGGCTCTAGCTCCTTTAAGCTTGGGACATTGCTTCGGTTTGCTGAAATCTGTAAAGTAAAGTTATCAGATATTTTAGAAGATACAGATAAGCTCTCTGGTCTGTATGGAGAAAAACATGAGGAAAGGAACAATGAAGGCTGCACAGAAAAAGCCGACAAAAATAGTCCTTAGTAGCTCATTGTGCAAATTAATATCTGGAGCAGGTCTTCAAACTGGAAGTGGGTCTAAAGATCAACAAGCTAAATCTACGCAGAAAAAAGATAATAGCCAAGGTTGATCAATGGATTGGTTTGTTTAGTTTATTAATGTTTACAAGCGCCATAGCGTTATTGTTAGTTTTTGCAGGTGCAAGTAAGACAAGCTTTTGGATCTAAGCTGAGAAAACATGAGGAAAAGAACAATGAAGGCAATACAGAAAAACCCAACAAAAATGGCCCTCAGTCGCTCATTGTGTAAACAGATTTACGGTGGTATTGGTACTTCAAAAGGAGAAATTCCTAGGGGTGTAGAGGCGGAAGCTACTAAACCTGACTCCTAGACGATGTTTAAGTGAAGCCAGTAATTAGAGAGTAAGTATATATGAAAAGTTTATTTAGCCTGACTTTGCCAACGAATCAAAAGAAGCTCATAAACGAAGTTCTTAGTCATTCAATGTGTAAATTGGTATGTGACGCTACTGTTGTCAAAGGCGGGGATCTAAGAGATCAACAAGAGGCTTCTTCACAACAAAAGTTGAACGGTTAAGGTGTATCATGAAAAGTTTATTGAAATCGGCTTTTTCAACAAATCAAAAAGAGCCCAAAAACTCAACACTTGAACGTTCACTTTGTAAGCGAATTCATGGTGGTTCGGGCATGAGTAAGGGAGATGGGGTTAAACCTCAAGCACAAAAGGCAGATAGTAAGGGGGGGGGGATATGAGGAGCCTGTTTAATATAGCTTTGCTAACTAGTGTTTTAGCAACCCTGTCTGTTGTGTTTATTAAAGTATCCATCTTAGAATTTATAATTCCTGTTGCATTGATTATATTAGTATTTATGTCAAAAAAGGATGTTAATAGTCAGTTGCTTACACTTTGCTTCGCTTTCGTTTTTGTTCTAACGTCAGCAGCTATGTACACTTTCAATACAATAATTAAGCCTGCTGAGCCTAATGTATTTTTTCAAAATATTTATGGTTTTCGATTAATTTGACATTGAGCTTAACTTTACTCTTCATACTCAAACATAGAATGACAGTGGCTGTATTACTTACAAAAGGCAGAACGGCTTCTGTTTTTGAAAAGAATCATGCAGAGGGTCCTCTTTATTTCTTAGTTTTAATCCTTGTGTTTGTTGACTTTATGGCTCTGTTGGAAAATTTTATTCGTAATCTTGAACACATAGGTGTAAATGAAGAAATAGCTAGAGCTTTTTGGGAATGGACATTCTTTTATGATTATTATGAGTATCTTAAAGCCGTACCTATTTTCTTGTGTATTGCACTTTTGTACGTTGGGCTGATTGTCCGTACTAGAAGACAACCAATTCAAAGCCAACCTTAAACCCAAGCAAGCGCAGTATCCCCATTTGTCGTGATACTGCGTTTTAGTATTTGCAACTGAGGTCAAATTTACTATTTAAGAACAAAAATTTTTAATTTTCCGTGTTTGTAACTTCAATTCAATATTGTTCGCTCATCTCAATCCTAATGTATGAACCGCTTAAATATAAACTGCCCTGAACATTTACTTGTCTTTATATTAAACAAAATGTAATGTTTGGGTTAATTTTGTGGTTTGGTTAAAGGAAGTGTGGGGGCGATGCAAACGCCAGAAGAGTACGAAGTAAGCCAGCGCATAGGGTTGCTAATAAAAGGTCTAAAGCATAAACGCGGGATGTCTCGAGAAGATATATGTCGCCACCTCGGGATTGGCATGCGAACGCTAGACAACTATCTCAATGGTGTTAGCTCTTTTAAGCTTGGTACGTTAATGAAGTTTGCTGACTTATGTAGAGTCAAGCTTGCCGATATTTTAGATGATACCGAAGCGCTCTCACGACTGTATCCAGACAATATGAAGGACAAGGGGAGTATTCTAGTCTTGTTAATGACTACGGTAGTAAGTGCTACAGTTTTTGAGCCGATCACCTGTATTTTACTTTTTGTCTTAGTTTATTTATGTAAAGAAGATCAAAATAGCTTATCGATAACTTTGATTTTTGCTGTTGTGCTTTCACTAGATGCAGTAATGGTATTTTACTTAAAAAATATTGTTTTTCCGGTGGTTGAAAGCTATTACATCGAGAATATTTATGCCTACGGTGGTCAGTTAATCTCAAGCCTACTGCTGTTATTTCTGCTCAAGTATCGAATGTCACTTTCAGTTTTTTTCACACGTGGTAAATCAGCCTCGGTATTCGAGAAAAATTACGCGGAAGGGCCATTGTATTTCTTAGCTTTAACGTTAGTGCTTATAGACTTCTTTGCATTGATGGAAAACTTTCTTCGTAATTTAGAGCGCCTAGGTATGGATGAGGAAGCTGCTAAAATATTCTGGGAAGTTACGTTCTTTTTTGACCACTTTGCGTATCTAAAAGCTTTTCCGACACTATTGTGCATTACTCTGTTATATATTGGATTGCTCGCACGTAAGAAGAGCCGGCAGCAGCTATCACACTTTTAATAACAATAGATTAATTATTAGATTCAGGAAACGGTAGGTCGATGCAAACGCCAGAAGAGTACGAAGTAAGCCAGCGTATAGGACTACTAATAAAGGGCCTTAAGCATAAACGGGGAATGTCGCGAGAAGATATATGCCGCCACCTCGGGATTGGCATGCGAACGCTAGACAACTACCTCAATGGTGTTAGTTCTTTTAAGCTTGGTACGTTAATGAAGTTTGCTGACTTATGTAGAGTCAAACTCGCCGATATTTTAGATGATACCGAAGCGCTCTCGCGACTATATCCAGACAATATAAAGGACAAGGGCAATATTCTTACGCTTATCTTGGGATCTATTGCTGGGTATTTTCTTTTTTTCGAATCTATCGTGTTCCTCCTTCTATTACTTTTGTTTTGTTGCTGCTACAAAGATAAGAATAGTCAAACTATCACAGGCATTTTCCTCTTTATTTTTGCACTTGAGGTCGTTGTCGCATACCTCTTGAGGTTCATTATTTTCCCAGCTGTTGAAAGCTATTTTTTCGAGAATATTTATGCTTTTGGGTTGCAGTTAACTCTTAGCCTCATGTTACTGTTTTTACTTAAACATAGAATGACGATTAGTGTATTTTTAACTCAGGGAAGATCTGCATCTGTATTTGAAAAGAATGGCATAGAAGCCCCAATTTATTTTTTAGCAATGACGTTAGTGCTTATCGATTTTTTGGCCCTCATGGAAAATTTTCTGCGTAACTTGGATCGCTTAGGTATGAGTGAGGAGCTAGCTAAAACTTTTTGGGAGGTTACCTTCTTTTATGATTATTTTGAATATCTCAAGACTATCCCAGCTTTTCTCTGCATCGCTTTACTCTATGTTGGGTTTATAGCTCGAAGACATGCTCCGTTACAAGTTAGAGCTACACTGTAACTTTAGTAATAACAGGTTCAGTACTAATTGATAGTTTAATATAAAAGGATAGTGAGGCGATGCAAACGCCAGAAGAGTACGAAGTAAGCCAGCGTATAGGACTGCTAATAAAAGGCCTTAAGCATAAACGCGGGATGTCTCGAGAGGATATATGCCGCCACCTCGGGATTGGCATGCGAACACTAGACAACTATCTCAATGGTGTTAGCTCTTTTAAGCTTGGTACGTTAATGAAGTTTGCTGACTTATGTAGAGTCAAACTCGCTGATATTTTAGATGATACCGAAGCGCTCTCACGACTATACCCAGACAATATGAAGAACAAAGGCAGTATTCTTACGCTTATCTTGGGATCGGCTTTTGGCGTAATTATTTTTGAATCTACTTTATTTATCTTATTGTTAGTTTTGTTCTTTTACTCTTACAAAGACAAAAATAGTCAGCTGTTGACGCTTTGCTTTGTAGTGGTATTTTTGTGTTCAACGGTAGCTGTTTATGCGCTGGTAAATGTTATTTTCCCAATTCTTGATAGTGGATATCATAAGAATATCTGTGCGTTCACCATTCAATTTTCGCTCAGCCTTTTATTACTCTTTTTGCTAAAACATCGGATGGCTTTTGCGGTGTTGCTTACCCGAGGAAGAAGTGCCTCTGTGTTTGAAAAAAACTATGCTGAGGGGCCATTACATTTCTTAGTTTTGACCTTAGCGTTAATAGATTTTTTTGCGTTGATGGAAAACTTTCTTCGTAATCTGGAGCATTTAGGTATAAACGAAGAAACCGCAAAGGTATTCTGGGAAGTAACCTTCTTTTATGACTATTTTGCTTACTTAAAATCAGTGCCTATGTTGCTGTGTGTCGCGGTGCTTTATATCGGGTTTATAGCTCGAAGAAATGCTCTGCTACAAGTTGGGTATCTTGGGGCTGTATGATTCTACTAACAAGCCGAACTAAAGCTGGGGCAGTTGCAGATACAACTAAGCGGATCACTTGCAATTACCTCTCAAACCTCATATCCTAAACACATACCATGCGACTAGGAGCATCTCCGGTCATTTTGCAAGGTCACTACAGGCTATGAGTCATGTTACGTCCGTGTAGATACTCTTTGTGAGTTCTACGCGGAATAGTAACTCTTTCTATTACTATCATTTATCAGATTCACCAGACCTACTACTTTTTCAATTAATCCAACCAAGTATTTATTCGCTAATTTTCATTGTGCCAATCTTTATATATTTGTATTTATTATCTTGTAGTATAACTAGCTCAAAAGGTTCCTAAGTTGTAAAGTGTAGAAAGTACCAAAAGCTTGCTATTGAGGAATCAGCGCGTTGAACAATGAAAGCACTAAACGAAGTCTAAAGGATATATTTAGTTCGACGTTTCATGACAAAATGTCATTCGATGACTTTTTGCGTTTAGACGTAAACCGTGAATTTAAAACTATAAATCTCAGAAAGAGGTTAGTGTATGCTCCTTCAGCAAAATTGAAGCAGGTGCATCGCTTTATTAACAAAACCATCCTTGAGTTTGCTGACTGTAATACTAATGTTGTTTTCTCCTACAGGAAAGGGGTTAGCACCCGTGACGCAGTAGAAAGACATTCACACAGCAACTATATATTTCAAACTGATTTATCTAAATTTTTCAATAATATTCATCGTGACGATGTGATGACAGCTTTGAAAAGTCAGCTGTCGAATGCACCAGTATCCGACATTGATTTGTTCATTGAGAAGATTGTTGATTTAGTTGTAATTGATGATCATATTCCTGCTGGTTTCTCTACCTCTCCACTATTAAGCAATATCTGCTTGTTTAGGTTTGATAATGCATTAGAAGCATACTGTGAAGCTAATGAACTCAAGTATACAAGGTACTCAGATGATCTAATTGTTTCTGGGAGTTTAAACGACTTTACGGAATCAATAGAAACGGTCATTGATAATTTACTCATCGAGCACGTAAATAATTCTCTCTGTATCAATAAGGCAAAGACAAAGACACATAAAGTTGGGCATAGCTTTAAGATACTAGGGTTCAACATTTTACCTAATGGCGTTGTGACAATCCCTAGTCCGGATAAAAAAGAAGTAGAGTCGCTACTGTACTTCTTCTTGACGGATGATCAAAAGTTTGAGGATTTCTTTAAAAAATGCGCTGATAGTAAAACACCAGAAACGGATGATAAAACAATCAGAGAAAGAGCCATCGGCATGTTGTCTGGTAAGCTTATAGCGTTTAATGCGATGGATAAACAGTATGTTGCAAAGCTCAGAAGAAAATACGGGAATACTGTGATCGATATGTTTATTCGTAAGTCGGTGACCTAACTTGAAAGTAACAATAACTATCAATAATGTTCAGCACCTTGCTAGGCAGCAAGTTACGTTTGATTTGTCCGAAAATAAACTGACTTGCATCGCAGGTAAAAACGGTATGGGAAAAACGACCCTAATAAGGGCTATTAAGAACTTATCTGTTAATAATACATTCCAAGAAACCGCTGCTCCATACATTTTTACCTCCGAAAGCTCTATAAGCTATGAAATTGAAGGGGTTGGCGCGATAGAGTTTACATACAACCGCTTTTTAAAGAGCATTGATAGCAAGCAGCATATTCCTGACCACGTGCGTTCTATGATAAATGTAGAGCTTCCTATCCCTCATGGTGAAAGGTTTAATCATTTTAGGCTTTTGGCAGATATTGACGAAGATCTCAGAGCAAACATTGCTGTTGGTACATACACTAGACCAGAAGAACTGATCGCTTTCTTAGAAAAGGTTTATGGTGACCAAAGGTTTGAAAATTTAAAGCAGGTTGAAATAAAAAAGAATATTTATTATTTCATTCTTAAAGATGAAAAAGAGCGATTCTATATCCGCGAAGATTATTTCAGTTCGGGTGAGTACTTTGTTATAAATTTATACAAACAAATGCTTCGCCGAAAAAAACTCATTGTAATTGATGAGATTGATATATCTCTAGATGCTAGCGCTCAAGTTAACCTTGTTGGACTTCTGAGAGAGTACTGTACACAGTATGGAATAAATATTGTATTCACAACCCACTCCCTAGCACTAATGAAAACGCTGGAAAAAGGCGAACTTTACTACATGGAGAGCACCGGCCAAGGCAATTCAGTTTCATTATCACCGCGTTCTTACAACTTCATAAAAAGTGTTATGTACGGGTTTATCGGATTTGACAGATACATATTAACCGAAGATGAGTGTCTAGAAGAGTACATGAAGTATTTACTGTCAACTGATAATACACATACGTTCTTTAGGTACCAAATTATTCATATTGCGGGAGGCACTCAAGTGGTTGACCTTATGGATAGAAATGAAATTGACAAATTCCTTTCTGAGTCAGATAACGTAATCGCTGTATTAGACGGTGATCAGAGAGGTCAACGCTATGTGAGAGATAACAATAGTGTTTTCTTTTTGCCATTTGCTAGCATTGAGAAAGTCATATATGAGCGTTACCAAAACAACGATGCAAAGATCCCGAGAGTCGAATCAATTGAAGGTGGTACTCCGACCAAGCGAGCTAAAAACCTGTTTTGGAAACTCACCAAAATACATGCGGGAAATCAACTAATGTCGAAAGACGCTATTTATTCTTACCTACAAGAATTAGACCCCGAAGGTGTTAGTATATTTAAGCAATCATTGATCGATTTTCTTGACCCGAGATAACCACAAAATTGTACGTCACCTTTTTAAATGAGGCTGCGCAATTAATGTTCCACTTTTGAATTGTATTGGATTGTTTGTAACCAGAGACTATTTGGGTTTTATTTCAACCAAATAGCTTTGTTACCTTTAAGCTTGGAGATACCTGATATCAACAATTTTGCCGTTTTAATACTATGTTTAGTTTGCTTGTGCATAGGTATATTTGGTGCATCGATTCTAGTAGCCAGTGGCGACTTTGATCTGGCTAATTACTTGGGGTTAGTAAACTTGCTGTCCTCCTTAGGAGGTTTTTTTGGTGGTTGTGCAGGAATAATAGCTGCTATCACAGCTTATAGAGGTATTGATGTATGGAAGAAGCAGCTAAAGTACGGAAAACATATATCGCTTATATGGAGTTGTATGGAATCGTTAAGGAAATTTGAGAGTCTAAACATGCAGTGGTATATATCGGCATACGCTAATTCAACATCGCAAATAGAATCTACCGATTTACTTGAGGTAGAAAAACAGCGAATAGATGCGGTGCTTGAGGAACTTTCATCACGCTTTTGCACTCTTGATACGATAGTAGTAAAAAACCAATGGCAGTGGGCTAACTATGCGGGTCAATTATCTAACAATATTGCTTGTTTGGTAAGTATATTTGAAGAATATAAAAACAAACCATACTGTTCCATCGAACTGTGCAAAAAACTAGCAGAAGTAAATGAACGAATGAAACACGATGTTAAATTTCTTGAAACAGAGCTAGATAAGCTGGAGGTTCAGTATCATTGATTTCACTAATCAGCTAGGAAGGCTATTTATACTGGCTCAGGTGTACTAGCTCAGACTTGACCTGACAGTTACCCACTTTCCTATCGGTGACTGTCGGTTTAGATTTGAACAAAGTTCTTGTCACAAAATTCTTATCAGCCCAAACTCGTTTCCCATCAAGCGGCGGATGGGATGGATGACACCCATCACTAATTGCATTGATGTTTTAGGAAAATGAAAATTTGAAATTTGTGGTGGGGGTCTGTGATTTTCGTGTCAATGTGAAGGGTATTTTTGTTAAAGATTTATCTCGCATATTTTGCTTTTAAATCAGCAATTGATTTGCTCACGCTCTCTTTTTTAAAGCTTAGACCTTCGTATTTAGCGCTTATTTCAAAGTTGCTCATTTTAGGTATAAATGTTTGAACATTTTTTGCTTTTTTCACCGAAGTAACAGCCATAAATACACCTCTTGTCTGACTTCTTAAGTATAACTTAGCACTATAGTTATGCCAATAGTTCAAAACAGCCCGCTTCTTTTACTTACACCCTAGCTTAGCGTATATGAAGCACCATTCGATTTTGATAGTTTGATATGATATCTGACAATTAATGATGACTCAGGCCCCTTGCAAAGCTAGCTTCGTGTGTGGGTCATTTTGTCTATGTGCTTAAAAAACTCAGAGGACAACATGTCTAATAAAAGTCTTAGTGCTCGAATTCCTGCCTATAAAATGGTATTTGCAAGTGGCGAACTGCAGAAAACCTATAAGGATCTCGTCTCTATCGTTTAATCTTTAAATCTATTTAACTCCATTTCTAGCGAAAAAAAGAGTGCTAGTAGTAGCACTCTTGTCAATGCAAAACTCAACAGCAATAACCTTTAGTTGCTAGTCCATGCTTGGGGCACTGGAGTACACCAACTCAATTAGGTTATTCATCGTTCTTGATTTTTGCATATAAGCTTTTTCCATATGAGCAAGCTCTTGTAGTTCAAATAAGGTCGTTTCTACGAGTGCCAGCCACTTTTCTGTGGTGTCTGGTACCGCTTCACTTTGCTTTGTTGCTTTTTTTAGTGCGTCGTAATAAATAGTTAAGTCACGATATTGGCTTTGATAGTCCATTGTTGTTCCAACCCGTCTCTTTTAATTTACAGCAAGGTAACAGGAATTCTCAGCAGAAATCTGCGGAAAATAATTTTTTTACAACTTTTTAATTCGAAAGATAATTAATATTAGCAAAGGCGGAGATCACATCTTTCGCAAAAGCAATGCGAGGGTGCTTTAACGCGCCCTTTTTCCATACCAAATAGATGCTGTTTTCGGGGCCTACAGGGCCAAGCTGGATCAGTTCACCTGCTTTAATGAGATCTCGGCAGAGATAATCGGGGAGAACGGAGTAACCTATTCCAGAGCGAATGATGTTAGCAATTGCTCTAATGTCTGGGCAAATAGCAATAACATTAGAGTTGCAGCTCGCATTAAATACACGGTCAAAGTATTGCCTTACCAAAGGTAAGTCTTGGTCGTACGTGACGACGTTATAGCTTGAGAGTAAGTCGGCGGTAATATCGCTGTCTTGAATTTCTCGGCCCTCTAAACGGTTCATCACTAGCCACAGTTGTTCTTTATCTAGAACGAGATAGTCAAAGGTTGTGGGGTCTGGCGCAGAGGCGGCAATAGCGATGTCTGCGGTGTCGTTTATTAGTGCGTCGAAAATGTTAATTTTATTGCCAATATGAAGTACCACGTTAATGTTGCCCGCTTGCAATAAGTTGGCGATTTGTGGACCGGAGACAAAGCTTAAATACTCCGCGGGGCCGGCAATATTTAGTGTGCCAAACACCGCATTGGAGCGTGCCCGAATTGAGGTGATTTTCTGCTCTAAAATATCGATATGACCAGACACCTGCAGCGCTAAGTCATGTGCTGTTGGCGTTGGTTTTACACCTCGTGCTTGGCGTTCAAACAAGGCTTTTCCTACTACCGCTTCCATGGTTTGAATATGTGCAGTGACAGCCGGCTGCGACATCCCCAAGTTGGCCGCAGCCTTGGTGATATTTTTGCAGCGGTATACTTCCACAAAAGTTTTTAGTTGGGTGAGATGAGACATAAAACACTCAAGCCATAAATATTCTGATTGCTCCTACCAATTTATCCGAATTCTCCCGTATCCGCAAATCACCTAAACTTGTCGATATTGAACTGGTATGAGGAGGCTGGATGAACAAGAGTTTAGTGAATACGATAGTGTGGGTGTCATCGTTGTTGGGTGCAGCACTTGCGCTTAGCGCTCATGCAAGTGAAGGTGAGGTATTAGTGTTGCTTTCGAGCGAAACCTCGATGGAGCTTGCCAGTGGTGAGACAATAGAAACAGGTTATTACCTCAATGAGTTTGGAGTACCTGCAAAGGCGTTGGTGGATGCTGGATATAAACTGGTCTTAGCAACACCAAAAGGCAATGCCCCTGCTGTTGATCAAAAATCAGTGACGGTTGATTACTTTGGCGGTGATGAGACTAAATTACAAAGCATCAAAAAATTTATTGCTAATCTGCCAGACATTAACGATACCGCAAGTTTTAGCGAGATCCTCGCTGCGGGGTTAGACGAATTTGATGCGGTATTTATTCCAGGCGGACACGCACCATTAATTGATTTGGCGAACAATCCGCAGGTGGGTGAAATTTTGCGCCATTTTAACCGCGAGAATAAACCAACAGCCGCGATTTGCCACGGTCCAATTACGTTGCTGTCGGCACAAAGTGAACCAAAAGCGTATTATCAGAGTTTAACAACACAATCACCTGTTCAAGCGAAAAACTGGATTTATGACGGATATCAAATGACGATATTTTCGAACCCAGAAGAACAAGTATTTGAAAGCACGTTAAATGGCGAAAAACTCAACTTTTACCCAGCAGCCGCGATGTCCCAGGCTGGAGGAGAGATGCAGTTTGCAAATGCATGGCAGCCAAAAGTGGTTGTTGATAGAGAGCTAATTACAGGGCAAAACCCGTTTTCAGACAAATTACTAGCAGAAAAGCTGCTAGAAATGTTAGCGAAAGAACCGAATATTAAACAGTAAGGAATTGAGCATGCTTAATTTTGTATTTAAAAATCAAACCGAAATTCTTTTTGGTAAAGGCCAAATGAGTGAAATCACCTCACGATTACCAGAGACAGCAAAGGTGCTGCTACTGTACGGCGGTGGCTCAATTAAAAACAATGGTGTATACGACCAAGCTATGAGTGCATTGACAGGTGTTGAGGTTGTGGAATTTGGTGGTGTGGAGCCAAACCCAACATATGAAACACTAATGCAAGCGGTCGCGACGGCAAAGCAAAATGATGTGAACTTTATTCTTGCGGTTGGCGGCGGCAGTGTTATCGACGGCGCAAAGTTTGTGGCGGCAGCTTTTAATTTTGACGGTGAGCCTTGGGACATTTTGGTAAAAGGTGCAAGCTTTAGCAATCCATTACCGATTGGTGCTGTGCTTACTTTACCTGCTACAGGCTCTGAGAGTAACGGCAACTCAGTGGTTACTAAAAAGGCAACTTCGCAAAAGCGTGCATTTTCGTCACCGACGGTACAGCCGCAGTTTGCGGTACTCGATCCAGAATACACCTATTCACTGCCGCCTCGCCAAGTGAGTAATGGGGTAGTGGATGCGTTTGTTCACGTGATTGAGCAGTATTTAACATATCCAGTAAATGCGCCACTGCAAGACAGATTCGCAGAAGGTATTTTACAAACGCTTATCAGCGAAGGGCCAAAGGCGTTAAGCGAGCCTAACAATTATGATGTAAGAGCAAACGTTATGTGGTCTGCAACTATGGCGCTAAATGGCCTTATTGGTCAAGGCGTGCCACAGGATTGGTCAACACATATGATTGGTCATGAGCTAACGGCATTGTATAACCTTGACCACGCGCAAACGCTTGCGATTGTATTACCTGCGGTGATGTATGTGCAACGAGACAAAAAAGCCGAGAAAATCAAGCAACTTGGTGAGCGTGTATTTGGTATTGCAGCTGCAGACGAAGCACAGCAAATTGACCAAACGATAAAAGCAGTTCAGGACTTTTTTGAGTCGATGGCGGTGCAAACGCGTTTAGCTGATTATCAATTAGACGAAAAAGCAGTACAAGAAGTTATCGCTAACCTAGAAAAGAACGGCATGACGGCACTAGGTGAGCACGGCGATATTGATTTAGCGAAGGCGAAAGAGATTTTAATGCTGGCGTTGTGATTTAGATATATCAAAAAAGAGCTGATTGATTATAGTCAGCTCTTTTTAATATCAATAGATGTTATTTAGCTACTCAACAGTGATATCTTGATGTCCGACTTCTGTCCAAGAGTTGTCAATCCACCGGATCTTCGCTACAACACGAAATTGTCCTGGTTGATTGAAATAGGCAACTGCGCGAGCGCTCCTAGAAATTTCCCCTCCCGATAGCGCATAATTATTATCACTTAACTCAGACAATGTATAAATAGCATCTGATGAACGGTTTGAAGAGTCATACTTCTTCATATTAAACAAAAAGTTACCATTTGAGTCATGTACTGCCAAAGCGATATGCCTAAAATGGTACGGGGTACTATTCGTTATGTTCTTAACTTTAAATTGGGCGTCAAAGTTTGGTCTAGATATTGTTGCATCAGGATCGGCTGCTATTCTGTGTCCGCTCACCCAAAAGTCTTGTACTCGCATACCTAGCAGATAATTATTAAAAAAACTGCGATTACGCACTATGCCATTAGGATACTGATTATTCGACTTGCAGTTTTGTTCTTGCACTGTGAGATTGTTACCATCAATATTTGCCACCCAAGCAACATGTCCGTAATCTCCATTACGACTATCTCTGATAGCTACACTGTTTAATGCGGGCTCTCTTCTGTAAATATAGCCCGATGATTTATTGATGGCCTTATAAGAGTCGACATCCCAACGATATGCATGTCTGGGATAATCGTTTAATTGTAATGAGTGGCCCCATACATCTTTTGCTTTTTTCCAAGCGAACCAAGTGCAATTTCCTTCTACTTCATCTGCAGATGTACAACAAGGAAAAGGGTTATTAATAGAGGTTTGTCCACCGCAGTAGTCAACTGCTTGTGATTGCGATGCAAAAAATCCGATTGAGGCTAACAAGATTGATTGCTTTAAATTCCGACTTTTTTTCATAGCTGTTATTCCTTAGGTTTGAATTGAACGAGAAATATCATGGCATATCACACTCTCGCAGAGCGTGGAATTGTGTGTCCGAGCATCTGTCCGAAAGAGTCGTTGTTATAAAGAAAAATTATAACCACTAAAAACAGTTGGTTATGTGTTTTTGTTACATGTGATACAATTGTGTTATATTTTTGTTTTTGTGTTAGATGCGTGTCGAATTTAAAGGATAAAATAAGACAAAGTGCGAAAGCTCGTAGCATGCAAATGAAACAAGTGATCTACGACTGTCAATGTAGCCAATCCCACTTTTATAAAGTATTGGCAGGTAAGCGCCCTCTGAATGAGCATATTCGTAAATATCTTGCTCAGCTTTTAAGTGTAAGTGAGGAAGAGCTTGAGGACTTAATATGTAATAAGTCCACAGTAAGAAAAGAGGCACCACATTATGCAAGCAAAGTAACCAAAAACCATAAAGCGATTACCTGGAAACGCACTTTGATCACTATCATTTTCCTCAGTGTGTTGCTTTTATCGTATCTGTTTGAAGATATTAAACCGCTTGTTGTTGAGTCTAGGTATTCAACGAATTCAGAAATCCAAGATATTCCGATCTTTGTCAAAGACGTGACAATTCCCGATGGGACAGCAATACCGGTTAATACTGAGTTTGTTAAAATTTGGCGTATTAAAAATGGTGGAGGGGTGATGTGGTCAGGGCGTTATTTACAGCGTATGACGATTGCTTCACAAGGCTTATGTCAAAGTCCAAATCGAATACCTATCCCAGAAACTGCACCAGGAGAAGTCATAGATTTAGAGGTCACCTTCAAAACACCATCGCTACCAGGGTCGTGCAGAACTGATTGGAAAATGGTAGACGATCGAGGAAAACTAATTTACCCAACACTCAGTGGACTTTACAGTATTGTTCAAGTCGTGCAGATTCAACAAAGAGCATATGATAAAACTCATTAAGGATCATGGCTTTTGCTGTAACTGCTCTATGCCTTGTTCAAAGCTTGGGTGTATGCTTAGCCAACTATGCTGTTCGTCGCTTTCCTTGTCGGACTCTCAAATATAGAGAGCATCGCATCACTCTTACTAAACTGCGGCATTAGCTTTTATGTGCTAACAAATAGTTTAACTAGTGTGGACAGCCACTCAAACTTGAATGGTTATCCACGCTATGTCTGCTGGTAAAAGACCGCATACAGTTGCGGGTGTCTTAAAAGTTAAGATGGCAGTAAAAGTACGGTGTACTATCTCGATAAGCTATTTGAACAAGAAGCGTCCTCAGGAAATACGATTTGGTGAGCTTATATTAGCGATGTAGCAATATTAAGTTATGACTCAAGCGTAAAGCGCTATCAATTACGCTTTACGCACAAAGACAGATTAGGCAGCACAACCACACTGAGTGACGAAGTGGGTAATGTGATGGCTTATCGTAACTTTGATGTATTTGGTAAGCCGAGAGGAGGAGATGGTCAAGTCATTAGCCCAGCGAAACTCAGTGGCAATGTGCTAGATTTAGAGCTGTTTTCATCGCGAGGATTTACCGATCACGAACACTTAGACGAGTTAGCATTAATTCATATGAACGGTCGGGTGTACGATTACAACCTGGGTCGGTTTATGTCGGTGGATCCTATGATTCAATCCCCAGGGGACAGTCAGTCTATCAACCCTTATTCATATCTTATGAATAACCCGTTAGCAGGAACAGACCCGACCGGATATTGCGCCGCAGCGACAGGTACTCATATTAAGTCTTGTGGCGATATGAAGGTTGAAGTTAAGGTAGATGGTAAGACTGTAGGTAGTACCGTTGTGAAAGATGTTAATTTCAGAAATGGTGCTGAAGTTAGTGGTGCTATGGCTAAAGGTGCCGGACAAATAGGGCAAGCTATATCTGATTTAGGGAGCCAGCAGAATATTGCTAAAAATCAAGCTCCTGCATCATCTGGTTTGGAAAAGCATGCATTTGATGGACAGCAATTAGGGGCTGTCATAAACCCTGAGGATCCCAATTATCGATCCAAAGTTGACGGAATGGATTCATTATTTAAGGATTCAGAAGTTGGCCCGGGAAGTGATTTTAACAGTGAGAGTGAAATTGTTAATTTGCTCGATACCGTCGTTCATCCATACGCTGAAAAAATAAAAATGGAAATTGGGACCAATATTTATACAAAAGATAATGGAAAATTAACATTTGCACCATTGGTTTTGGCTGACATAAAGACTCCTTTAAAAGTTGATACAGAGCGTTCAACAATGAACATTCGAATAGCTCCATCTCGGGTAACAGCAGATTGGCATTCTCATGCTCGTGCTGCAAACGAAATGTCAGGACCAGATCGTGATTTAGCTATTCTCTTAAATAGAACGTCTTATGTTTCCTCTAAATATGGGATCGCCACATTTAGGGGGAGCGAGTATAACGCGGCGAGAAGACTTAATTCAGATGCATATCAGTATATGTATCGGGGACGAATGAGGACGGAATATATGGAAAGAAGTCCCGCAGTAGATCCTAATGACTTTTATTCACTACACGAAAGGTAAGATAGTGATGGATAATATTTTATGCAAATTCGTTTTCACATTTGTGCTGGTCGCTATCAGCTATATATCAGATGTCCAGGCTGCGAGTTGTTCCAAGTGGAGTAAGTTAGACAGCGGTACCGATTGTGCTGTATCGATCATAAATGTGTTGGCTTCCCCTCAAGATTATGAAGGAAAGGACATCCGTTTGACTGGAATCGCCCATTTTGAATTTGAGAGAAACTTACTTTTTATTGATAAGCTTTCCAATAAATATAGTGTTTTCGAAAATTCGATTGAGTTAATACTTTCTCTTGAAGATCAAAGGCCTTTAGAACAGTTAAATGGGGAGCTAGTAAAGGTTTATGGGAAGTTTCAGAAATTAAATGATGGGAGTTATTCTCTATCTGAAATCTCACATATCAACTCCATATCTAGTGGTTCAGTTGCTTTATTCGATTACTCCAACGGAACAGCGGCTGTCAAAGTGATTAATCGAAAGGAAAATAGCTGGAAAAATGGGTCGGGGAAAAATGGGGCGGAGTAAATTAACCCCAAAATACACTTCCTAGATTATTGAGCCCGGCCAAGCCCCGGGCTTTTCTTTGCCTGAAGTGATCAGTCTGACCAGCAGCCCGATCAGCATTTGCCGGTAGAGGTGTTCAGTGTTTGCCAGCGGGGCGTGCTGTTCGGGCCAGCGCCGTCATTCAACTTAGAATATTTTGCCGAAAGCGTTCGGAATGAAGTGCCAAATTACATAGGATCTGATGCTGACCCTGTTTGGAATAAGTGCCGATGTTGAGTGGATTTTGCACTTATATATTAGCCCAGCCAAGTGTTGGGCTTTTCTTTGTAAAAGAGTGCAATATCGCTCACATCTGTATAGGGCGACTTGGTTAAAGATAACTTCAGTAGAACTAAGATAAATACCCCTGTTAGAAACTCAGGTTCCAAACACAAAGACTAATGTAAGGCGATAAGCTGAATTTTGTAACATGTTGATAATTATCTGAAAACAATATACTGTTATATATGTTTTCACCTATTATAAAGGCATAATCGAATGGAAGCATCAAGCGAATTATCTAACACACTCGGTACATCTTTTGGTGAAAGGTTTATATCTGATTATTTGGGCCATAAGATGTCTTCTGATCCATTAGTTGCGATAGTCGAACTTATTGCCAATGCATGGGATGCCGGAGCGAAAAATGTATCTATAGAATGGCCTTCGAAAAATATAAACGTTTTCTCCATTACAGATGATGGCCATGGTATGACAATGGAACAGTTTTCACTGAGGTGGACCCAACTTTCATACAACCGTCAAGAAGGGCAAGGCAGCTCAGTTGAAATTCCTAAAGACAACAATATTCATAATGTGCGTAAAGCGTATGGCCGAAATGGTAAAGGTCGCTTCTCGGCACTTTGCTTTGGTGACAAAGAATATTTCATAGAAACTAAACGAGACGATGAACATAATTGCTTTAAGGTTAGAATGTCGTCAGGAATGCAGCCGTTTAAATATGAGGCTGTCTCGCTACCAGCTCCTTCAAGAATAACTGCTCAACATGGAACTTCTGTTTTTGTTAATAATCCAGGTCATATTGGAATTACTGAATCGAAAGTTCGCTCTGAAATCGGACTAAGATTTTTGACCGATCCTGATTTCATTGTAAAAGTTAACGGTAAACAGATTAAGTTCAATGATATTGACCGTCAAAAAGTAAAAGAGTTGTTTTTTGAATTCAACGGCTCAATGGTATTGATAAAGGCAATTCAAACTGAAAAGTCAGACAAAACAACTCATCAACATGGAGTTGCATGGCACGCCAATAATAGATTAATTGGTGAGTGTGGCTGGTCAGGGCTGCGAAATGACCATATTCTGGATGGAAGGACATCACTTGCTAAGCAATATACCTTTATAGTGGATGCGTCCCTCATTTCAGATGAAATCGAAGCCGACTGGACCGCATTTAAGCGAACCGACAAGGCTCTATCTTTTTATGACCTTGCGAAGGAAACAATAGCAAATTATTTGTTAAATTTGTCATTGGGTCAAAGAAAAGTAACCACGAATAGATTGAGAGAAGAAAATAGGTATGTACTGAACCAAGCTGGGTTGTTAGGGGTCAGCCGCTGGAGTACGTTTGTTGATACTGTTCAGGTGGAATGCCCTAAAATTAAAGAGCCTGAACTAGAAGCATTAGCAAGTATTTTAGCAAAACTAGAGGCCTCGACTTTTCAATACTCGCTTATTCATAAACTGAACGATTTTACTTCGAATGATTTTGATGACTTACACGAAGTGCTGGCTGATTGGAATATTAGCTCAGCAAAAGCTGTACTAGACGAAATTAAAGCTCGGTTGACGCTAATTGAAAGCATTAGAGAAAAAGTTAAAGACCCTGCGACCCTAGAAGTACAAGAGCTTCAGCCATTATTTGAAAAAGCTTTATGGGTATTTGGCCCAGAATTCGAATCAATTGAGTTTACTTCAAATGAGGGCATGACAAAGGTTATTAAAAAGTTGTTCAAAATTGATGATAACGGCAGCCGAAATCGACCTGATTTTGTGGTTCTCCCAGATAGTTCTATTGGGTTGTATGGCAGATATGATTATGATGATTCGGGCTATGAAATTGGTCTGAAAAAAGTAGTAATTGTAGAGTTAAAGAAGCCGAGCGTACCACTAGGTGAAGAAGAAAAAAATCAGTGTTGGAAGTATGCGAAAGAGTTATATGCGAAAGGTGCAATATTAAGTAATGCAAAAATAGATTGCTACTTACTTGGTGATTCAATTCAACCACAAGAGTCTGGAATTGATACCAAACGCGATGGAGATGTACGAATAGTTCCGCTTGTGTTTGACACAGTTTTGAAAAGGGCAGAAACTAGGCTTCTCAATTTACATAAGCACGTAAAAGAAGTGCCTTTTCTAGATCAAAATGAAATACAAAGCTTTTTAGATAAAAATACAGTGCAGCTTAATCATCAGGCTAGTTTACTTTAAGCTTCTTTGTTCTAGGCCGTGCTTAAAAGCCTGCGCCAACAATTAATATGAATCTATAGGGCCAAATATTTCAATGCCGGAGCGAGAAGTTCTTGGATAATAGTTTTCAATTTCGCCCAGCTCGACTTCTGTTCGGCTTAACGCGTAGCTGCCTCGTACTTGGTGCATTTGATAAAATTTAAGGTCGCCTTCACTGTTTTCAAGAGTGCGGACGACCGAGTGTACAATCGACGAAGGACAGCGTAGTCCAAAAGTGATGTCGATCATTGATAACGGTGGAGGGTGTTCATAATTCTGTGTCAGCCTACAGAGTCGAATAGCCTCCATTCAGATTCATAACTCCACGGTGAGGCTTTTCTCAACAATACGCTATTATCAAGCTCTTCTCTGGCTGCGGTTTCATTGTGAAGAACGGCTCTGGCAATTAAGCTGGTCTGTAATGTCCGTTTGTCGTCATAAATAACTTTGTGCATAAATGGTTTTGGGTTTCTATCTAGCGTGTAACCAATGCAAAGTCCTCTATGCTGGTCGCCGTAATGACTCCAAAGCAAAGAATTGTCGGGAGCTTCAGAAAAACAGCAAACACCTTTGTTATATTGTTTGAGTAATTCAGCCTGAATATCGCAGGTTAAAAGCCAGCACTCAGCCTCTTCAAATGACATGTTGTGCTCTTCATAATCAGGGTTTGTAGCGTGATAAGAAATATTAGCCAAGGTTTGTTCAGCAGCATTTTGCGCTAGGAGATTGCTATGTTGATATGCATTTTCTCCATTCAACTTGGCTTTTTTCAATGATGTTAATACTTCAGAGCTGACCCGTCGCTTTATTAATTCGCGTAAAACTGCTTGCAGCTCTTCTTTGCTTGAATCAGCGACAACAGTCGGCTGACAGTCCATCGGATCATTGAATGTATTGGGCGCGGCAAAGTACAGTTTGTCTTGGCATAACGAGTCGATTGTTAATTCGCCGAAATCTCTGTATCGGTATACTTTTTCAGGTTGTTCTATTGGCATTTATTATTTCTCAAGCTATCTCAAGTGGTTAAGTTATCCAGTCATGTTGCCAAATACAATAGTTATGTATTAACCTTGAGAGGACTGGTCGATGCGCTCTGCCAGCAAAGCTTTGTGAGCTTGCCCTCCCTTTTTATGGCGATACACAAAAAATCCTACAGCTAAGTTATGTTTAATCGCAATTTACTCTGTAGTGGCAATAGGGAGACCATTTGCAGCAATAAATTGAGGATATGCATAATGTTTCAAATGCAATTAACATCAAAAGTTGATGTTCACCACCTAAAAGATAAACTGCGCCATGCATGTGACGAGCAAGGCATACGCTTAGGCAAAGACCAACATAAAGCTGAAGCTATACTAGCCACGTTACTAGGTGTCAAAGACTACAACACGCTACTCGGCATGGCTAGTAAGCCCGTTGCTAATGCCCCAGTTGATCCCAAATCCATTCAATTTTATCAGTTCGTGTCAATTGTTGAGCGCGTAAATGTACCCAGTACAACCTACGGCGCAGCCGCTAAAGTGATGGAGAGGATTAAATCTGCAAAAGGCATTAAATTGATAGTTTTCGCAGTAAGAGATGGTGAGTTAAACAATTCGGCTACATCGATTTTAATTGTTGCTGAATCAGGCTCGTTCTTATTCGATCAGACATTGATAACCGTTGAGCGCAGACCAAGAGAGTTGGAACTAGTTGATATTTTCTCGGTGCTTCAAGACAAGGGAGTACTTGATTTAACTCGATACATACCTAAAAGAGTAGGAAAAACATCGACAAGATCCTGTATTGAAGTAGCCCAAGAGATGGTTAATACACCTTTGGAGCCGATATTCCCAGATTGGCAGGGCTTCCTGGCTATGTATAGCAAAGAGTTGAAGCGATACGGCCCAGGTATTTTTGCTGATGATAGTTGGGATGAATTTAAGGAACAAATTAAATAAAGCAATTAATCAGAATATCTATCGATAAGGCTTTGCTTTAGCAGGGCCTTTCATTGCGAGCTAGCTCATAGTCGTATGTTGAAATGGTGCATGGTAAATATGGAAGCATTACCATGCTTGAGCCTCAGGTATTACCACCAATAAAAGCTTTAACCTAAATAATTTGATGATGGAGTTCGTCTTACGGTCCATTGACATAATGCTGGTCCACAAAAAATAGAGTACTGGCCGTAAAATTCAGAATCGCGGTCCAAATCCCGCATAATTTGCAGGTGCATATTATGTTTAAATCATCCACTAATTCCATTTAGGCCGGACCAAATTCTGAAATCTATGGACCATAGTTATGGGCAGTGGACCAATGGGCAGATTTGGATCAATGGTAAAAAGTTGCTGATACAGATTTGGTTAGGTGGGATTGGATGTACGAAGGGGTATTGTTCTGCTCTACATTTTTTGATGCTTTCAAAAGTAATTTTTCAAGGAAACTGAGTAAGCCATCGCCTATGTGCTGGCTTTGATAATAGTAATACAGCAGGCATGCAAGCGAATTGTAATCTGACTGATTGCTCAGTAGTTCAAGATATTTGAATGTTTGCCATGCATTGCCTGTTCTTAGTTTATCCGGAAGCATAACACTCCGCTTAAATTGAGTGATGAAATACGGTAGCGGAAAATGTTTCAACTCACTCTGTATGCTTGTTCCGTCAATCAAGTTACCAAGGGTCAGCAATTCAAAAAGTGCATGATCCAACAACTTATGCGCTTGTGGAAACATTGCCTCAATCCTTTCAATCTTGTGGTGACTTCTAAGCGGTTGTCCTTGATTTTTTAAATACCAAAAATGCGACTTCTCCTCGCTTGAGATTGCGTTGTCGTCACCTGAATTTTTAAATGCTCTGACCAATTCGGCAACAGAGGTTACATTGAATTGCTTCATCAAATATTGAACAAGCCCGGACGTGGCCAACCTCTTAAATTCAGGGGCGACCCAGGGGTAATATTTGAGTTGGAGCGGGCTCATAACAGTCACCTTAACAGCGCAAAATATTGCTCTATACTGGTGCAAATCAACAAGACGAATTTATTTCTTATACACCTTTGTTGTTTGCGGGTGCGCATAACCCCTGAAAACAATACTACCTAGTCGTTTGTTTTAATTCCTTATTTCAGACTCTTGGCTCAAGCTCAATTCTTAATAGTCATTTCGACTAACTAACCCAATGTCATTTATTCTTGAAACTACAAATATGTTGTTATTTATCAGTGTGATAGTGCTATTTACACATAGCCAGTACAGTCTAGTCTTAGATAGTGCATATCTCAAATAAGGAGGGGCAATGCATGATGAAGTAGACGAAGACATAAAGAGGCTAACTCATGTGTTAGAGCGCGATTTATATGAGTTGTATAAAACACCGATGTTGTCAGGAGAAAACCTTCAGATGGCGTTGGGTTTTAGCAGTATTGATGCATATCGACGGGCACTAACGCGTAAAAAATTGCCGATACCGGTTTTCAAACTTGAAGACAGGCGCGGTACCTATGCTTTGACCAAAGACGTTGCTGCTTGGCTGGCAACACAATCGGTTAATGCCAAAAGGAAAAATATGAAGAGTAAATAAATTGGTAGGCGCATAAAGCAAAAAACCTCGCGACTGGTACTCGCAAGGTTTCTCTAATCAGTGTCTAGATTTGTTCCCAGACATTGTTAGCTTAGCCGAAGTTCAGGCTATGTCAAATATTGGTGTTCTCATCAGTAATGTCTTTGTGCGCCTGTTTTTCAAATATAAAACAGGAGAACACAGATGAATATTGGTTCCAGAATGCGTGATTTGCTGCGTATTCGATTTAAAACAAATTACAGTAACCGCAAGATAGCTGAACTGTTGGGTTGCTCTCACCAGACCGTTGGGCGCGATTTAGACCTGTTAAATCGATTGTCGTTAACGTATGAGCAGGTGGTTCAGCTTGATGACGATGAGCTCACCTTGTTATTGGTTCCTGCTGCCCCGCTTACAATAAAGAACAAGCGGTTGCCGGACTTCGAAGTCTGGGTCAAAGAGCTGACCAAGAAACATCAGACAATCTATAACTTGATTGCTTTGTATACCAAGGAAGACCCCAAAACAGCGTATGCCCCCAGCACGCTGTACCAACATTTCAGGGGATATTTGAAAACCAATAAACTGGAAGCGTTGTTAGAGCATCGACCAGGCGAAGAGGCCCAGTTTGACTTTTGTGGTCAAACAGTATTCTTATCTCCTCATGGTTCAAGTAATAAGATTAAGTGTTCGGTATTTGTTGGCATAATGTGTCATTCAAAATACTTTCTAGCGTACGCGACACCGGGTCAGACGACCAACGATTGGATAGCGGGTTCAAAAGCCTTTTTTGAGTACATAGATGGTGTTCCAAAGATTGGCATACCAGATAACCCCAAAGCCGTTGCAACTCAACCTCGGCCGAATTTAAAACTCAATCTCAAGTATGCGGCATTTGCGGAACATTATGACTTTATTGCTATGCCGGCAAGGCCTGGAGAGCCCAGAGATAAGGGAATTGTCGAAGGGGGAGTTAAATTTTTAACCGAGCGGGTTTTGGTCAACATGCAGTCTATGGTGTTCCGGACTATTGATGAGATCAACCGATACCTCAAAAAAGAATGCGACAAGCTGAATGCTTTGCAATTTCAAAAGCGCTCAGTATCTCGACTTGAGTTATTTGAAAGTAGCGACAAACCAGCATTAATGGCATTGCCCGATAAGCCGTTTAAACCAATTGAGCGTGCCTTTGGTTGCACTATCCCCAGCAATTACCGAATTATGTTTGAAGAACATCTTTACTCTGTACCCTGGCGGTGGGCGAATAAAAAAGCAGAGGTTATTGTCACGCAGGATGAAGTCACCATCACTCATGCCAATAAACCTCCAATAGTACATCAGCGTTCGTTTGAAAAAGGTAAAGAGACGGCTGTTAATAGTCATTTGCATCCTAAACATCAGGGTATGGCTTTGTTGCCAATGTCAGAATTTATTCACTGGGCTGAAGGTGTTGGAGAGCAAACAACGCAATTTATCCAGCAACTGTTTGCCGGTAAGCCTGATGGGGACATCGTCGCAAACAAAGCATGTAAGTCTGTTCAATCCTTAGCACGTAAATATGCCGCAGAAGAAATGGAATGTGCGGCCCGTTATTGCATCACTTACGATAAATGCTCTCCCACATCTTTGCGGCACACATTAGCATCTCGTCTCTATGAGGATGACGATTCAGGTATTCCACTCGTTGGTATGCATAAAAATGTGCATGGTGCGCAGCATTATCAAAGCATGGGGAGGCATTAATGGATATTCAACAAGTGATTCAAAAATTTGTAGATCTCAAATGGCTGGGTGCAGCACAGATGATTGAGGGGCTTCAAATACAAGAGCCTATTTCTACAGCAGATGTTTTAAATGTTCTAAATGATATCGCAGTCACTCAGGAAAATTATTTCGCCGTAAATCGACAGCTAAGGCTTAAAAAAGCGGCCAAACTACGTTGGCCTGATGCTCAGGTTGAGGACTATGACTATCGCTGTGAAACCAAGGAAGTTCAATACCTTATTGGAAAGGCATGCGAAACAAATTGGGTCAAGGAGCACTCCCATCAGGTGATTACTGGAAGTTCAGGTACTGGTAAAACGACGCTAGCATGCGGTATTGCCAATAAGCTCATAATGCAGGGCTATAGCGTTAAAATGTGGCGTTACAATGATCTGGTATTTGAACTTGCGTTGCATGAAAAGGAAGGCACGTACCCGCAGATGTTGAGAAAAATTTGTAAGTTTAATGTCCTAGTGATTGATGATTGGGCCTTGTTCCCACTTACGAATAAGCAGCGGCAAATGCTATATGAGGTAATTGAGCGTCGCGAGCAGGTTGGCTCACTAATCATTACCAGTCAATATGATTTTGATAAATGGCATCAAGCAATTGGTGAACAGACGATTGCCGATGCCGTGTTAGATCGTATCACCGCAATGTCTGACAACATCGCTCTTCTTGGAGATCCCAAACGTAAATCCCACCGCGCTAAAGGAGGTAAATCATGTTAAATGTAACTTACCCTCAATGTTATGGCTATGCAGGTTCGTCTGTAAGCCACTCTGTTGTTTCGCAGCCTAATGCGTTGATTGATATTAACCATCAGCTTCTGATTACAGGAGCTTTAAACAGTTCAAAGTCAGTTGCACTGCGTTGTGAAACCCCGTTAGATGCATTGGAGCTGGATAGCCATGGCTATCATAACGGATATTTTGAGTTTAATAATGAAGTGTCTGAAGCTAGCCTTGTTTTACTTAAGGCATTGGGCCTAAACGTTATTGCCTATTTTATTGGAGAAGAAGGCTCTCGCTTTGATTTGCAAAAAATGACCACCTATGCAGCTAAGCATAAAGTAATACTGTGTGAAGTTCGCTTACCGTTTCATCCGGCAAATTTTGCTATTTGGGATGAATGGCAATGGCGGGTATTCGAGTCCAAGCTATCGACGGCACTTGCGACAGTTCTTCGCTCGCCTTGCAAAAGTTACTTAATCGCTGGAGGTAAAAATTATGCAACAATCCACTAAGAACGATTGGTTAACATACAGCCCTTCTACACTTATTAGCCATGACAGTGAACTGTATTATGCAGATAAGCTCTTAACCTTTTACCAAAAGGCGCTATATGGAACACCCAGAGCACTCCAGTTCGTAACTCAAGACTTAGGATTTAGCGATGAAAGTTTACTTGCCAAGTTCTCTGTTGGCTTTTGTGACCGCAAGTTTCCAATAGAATTACCCTCAACTGATACGCTGGAAGGTGAAATGGCACGAGGATTCTATGAACGGCTAGGTATCATCAATGGATTGACAGGTCATGAAGCTTTTCGAGGCATGATATTCGTACCGCTGTTTGACCACAATGGAGAGCTAATTGGTGGTTATGGTCAGCGCATTGAAAAATACCCGCTATCACAGCGAGGCGACACGTTATGGAGTTTAGCGCATGGTGTTAATGGTTACTTCTTTAATCAGCAAATACTAGGGTCATATAACCAAATTGTGCTTTGTGAGTCACCGTTTGATGTACTGAGCTTTAATCTTGGTGGTGTTATTAACGCAATCAGTTTACTTGATTTCACTTATTTTGATGACGAGCATTTATGCCAGTTGCTGGAGCATGATGTGCGAGAAGTGACATTGGCATTTTCGCGCACACCACGAGGTGACCGTTATGTTGCGCATGTGCGCAGAAAGTTGCTGGAAGTAGATATCAAAGTCAAGAAACTGGAAATGGTGGTGGGCGAGAGTGTGAATAGTTTATGGGCACAGTCACAGCGCTTTGGGTTTGTGCTCAGTGAGTTAAATGGTCATCAACGATGCCACAAAAATTATCACTAATTGCAGCCCTGCAACAATACATAGAGCAGTGCCAACTTGATGAGCTGTCGCCTCGGACAATTGAAGGCAAGAAGTCGAATCTTCAATTGTTTGTGAAGTGGTATATCGTCAATGTTGGCCTGTTTGTTTCTGATTTGAGTGTGGAGGGTATTAAGCAGTTTATGAAATACCTCCACATCTATCATGACCCACAATCTAATAAATTGATTGGAAAAGCGACAAGACGAAATAAAGTCACAGCGGTCCGTATGTTTTGTCTATTTCTCTATCGCAATGAACTGATAGAAGTAAACCTTGCAGAAAAGGTGCAAACGCCTAAGGCAGGTAAAAACATCACACAAGCAGTCTTACAGCCTGATGAAGTTGCTGCCATTGCCACCCAAACCGCATATCGAGGTGAAAAAGGTGTTCGTGATGCTGCGATGTTAGCGGTGTTTTACTCGTGTGGCCTAAGACGAGGTGATGTTACTAACATTAAGCTCAATGGTATAAGTGTGGAGGCCAAGTTGTTGTTTATTCCTAATGGTAAAGGCGATAAAGACCGAGTTGTGCCCATAGCACAGGAGGCGCTTGATTTAGTGCTTCACTATAAAAAAGAATTTCGCCCAAAGCTGGTTAACTTTGAGTCAGGTGATTATTTGTTTTTGGACGATAAGGGCAAACAGTTGCGTGGTCATCAAGTCACCCGCTTGGTGAACCGATATAAACATCGAGCAGGCGTTTCAAAAAAAGGAGCCAGTAATCTTTATCGCCACACTACAGCGACAACTTTATTAGATAACGGTGCTGACTTGCTGACTGTTAAAAGCATACTGGGACATGCAAGTTTAAGTACAACGGAAGTTTATACCCACATAGCCGTTCGGAAAATGAGTGATGATTATCAGAAGTATCACCCTGCGGTTCAGAATCCGAATTTATATATCCCGTTTAATCATCCAAAAAGCTAACCTGTACTTCAAATTCAACGCATCTTCCGTTAAGTTTTTGCACTCACAAAGTAATAGCTTAACTACAGGGAAACAGTGTATTGAAGATTTTTCAGAATCAGAGTTTAAAAAATGAATTGCATAGTGCAGCTATAAATTCAGTGTGGTTTTCGCACCAAGATGCTTTCTTAGAAAGATCAAAACCTGACGAACCTCACCATGTGGCTGCTTTTATTATTAGAGGAATGAACGTTTTAGCTAAGCATTGGTCTGAGTCGCTCTCTAAAAGAGGGATAGAGCTAAATCTTACTAGCGTTTTTTGCCACGGTTTTCCAAGAGTATCGTTTGAACAAAATGGAAAGCAAAGTTCTGTCGAACTAGCGGACTTATTGGTGGTGAGAAGGCATTTCAACAGAGGCAAGTTAGAAAAAGAAACGGCTTGTCTAATTCAATCTAAAATGTCAGATGATTCAACGAACCGAGTTAGTCGTGATGATCCTCAGTTCTACTTGTTTAAAAATTGGCCTCAATTTAGTTTTAAACAGAAAGATTATGATACTAGACAACGTTCAATTGGTAATGTTCATGGACAAAGTTTATATAGCTTAATATTGAAGCAACAAGCGTATCCAGAACAAATTTTTGGATGGCCCGATACCTGCTGTTGGTCGATAGTCGAAGACCTTAAGCTCAACATGGAATCGGACGCTTCATTCGCTAGGTTTCTAGAAAAACTTGTTGCTTTTGAAACGGGCCGAGAGTTTTACTCTGACCCCAAAGTAGGTTGTGAATGGTCGCAATTGATCCAACAGTTACTTGAGGTGACCTTCAATAAAAAGCTCACGGCTGGACCTTACAAGGCTCCTAAGAGAGGTAACGGTTTTGATAGCATTAATTTTTTATCAAGTAGTTTACCTATTACACCATCGAGTGACGAGATAGACAATTTGCCACCAAATGTTGATGAGCAAGAGTTCGAAGAAAATAATCCACAGCGTGGCGCGAATACGATCATAATTGAAACCAATCAACTAGAGCGGTATTAACAACTAGATAATATTTTTACTACTCTTGCTATCCAAGCAGTTAGCTTATTGTTCTTATTAACTATCTTTGACTTCTGAGGTTATAGTCGTATTGGCTCTCCGTTCATATGAACGGTCGGGTGTACGATTATAACCTTGGTCGGTTTATGTCGGTAGACCCGGTGATACAAGCGCCTGGTAACAGTCAAAGCTTAAACCCATATAGCTACCTGATGAACAACCCGTTAGCGGGTACAGATCCAACGGGTTATGTAGGTTGCGAAGAAGGTGCCGATGAGTGTCAAGTGCGAGAAGAACGAGTTACTAAGCCAGGTAGTCGAATTCAGCGAAAGCAGGTATCGCAAATTACTCAGACTACAAGCAATTCAAACGGTGGCACGACAACGATAACCGCAAACTATAATCGTAGTGGTAAGTTGTCTGGGGTGACGGTCGAGACCGGGGATAATCGTACCAGTGGAGGATTGAGTAGCGACCAACTTAGTCAAATATACTCCGATACAGCCTCAACCATTGGTAATGGAGCCGCAGCAGCGGTCGGTAATTTGATTCCAGATATGGTCAATGGCATTGCTGACTGGACTGAGCGTTTTCTTCATCAAGATTCAGGTTCGCTAGGCAGGATAGACAAATGGGTAGATGTAGATAATGATATTGCCCAAGGCATTGCTAACGACTTTAGGAAAGTAGGTTCAGTTTTACTTGCAAATACCCCTCTACGTGCTAGTTCCTCTGCTTCAATGCGGTTACCTTCTGGTGGGCTATCTGGGAACATGGTTGCCCAACCCAAGTTATTATGGGGGCGAAATGCAGAACAAATAGCAGCTACTATTGACTGCTGAAGGTTATCAAGTCGCATTAAGGCAATCGACAAGGGGCTCTGGTAACGCAGCAATCATTAAAGTAGACGGACATAAGCAAGTTACACAAATCCAAGTTCATGCAGGTGGTGGCAGACATGGTGGCGCTTATTACAAAATATCGACCAGTACCAAAGGTAAAGTCTGGGTTGTTAACCCTGCAACATTTCGTGCCGACCTTAACCAAAAAGGCACAATAGTAAGTGGAGTTAATTAATGGTTAGCGAACAATTTGAATGGGCATTATTAGCATTAGCTCAACCTGCAAAAGTTCAACTTGGGTTGTTTCCTGATTTTGCTAACGCGGCAGATGAGCTAGCGTTAAGCTGGGAAGAAGCCCTAGAGGATACTGATTTGGATGAGCTTTCTGATAACGCAAGAAGCGCCATCAAAGAACTTGATGACTATATGTTATCTATTAGCGGTCAAGAGAATGCAGAGTTGTGGACCAATGAATCGGTATCAAGCAGTGTTCAATGGGCGAAGATGAGAAAAATGGCTAACAGTGTAATTAAAGAGTTTGGCTGGATAAAATCCTCTCCTCATAATCCATCATGGGCAATTTATGTTCATGATGACGAACCCACTTAACTGAGCCTAAAACAATGCTCAGGATCCCATCATCACAGCTTATATAGCTAATAATACGGCAGCAGCTTTGCAAGAAGCTCTTTAAGGTAAGTCAAGAAAAAATGATGGACACCCACCTCAACTTGCATGTTGGGGTGGCTTGTCTAAGGTTTTAGTTCTTTAAATTCTAAGTTCAAGGAGTGAATGGTGGGATTAGTGGGGAAGCGGCAAATCAGTTTGTCAGATACATCCTATTATTATTGTGTTTCGCGCTGTGTTCGCCGTGCTTTTGTGTGGTGAATACAAATTTACGGGTAAGCCATATGAGCATCGCCGAGGCTGGGTAGAAGAACTGCTGCTGTTTTTTAGCTCAGGTAAAAACTTTGAAAGACACCCACTGCTGTCCACGCTATGTCTTTGTTCTGCCAAAGTCGCCAAGCAGACTTCCAAAATGAGAATCTGCATTAGGCTGTGCTAAGTACAGGTATGCTAGATATTTCAAAGTGGTTACCGTTAAATTTGATGGGATTCTGACCAAATCCTAAGTTTATCTAAAATACTCAATGCGGTTTTGCCGAAATCGGTTAATTCATAAGTTACAGCAACTGGTCGGTCACTTATCACTTTTCTAAGTACCATTCCTTCACTTTCAAGTTCCTTTAGGCGTTGGTCGACCATTTTTTTGCTGGCACCGCCAAGCATACGAGTTAAGTCATTGAACCTTACTGGCTCATCTTTAAGGTGATAAATAATGGAACCTTTCCACTTTCCGCCAATTAAACGCATACCTTTTTCAATAGCGCAGGGTTCAGTGCATGCATTTAACACTTTTTTTCTACCTTTACTGTCTGTTTTTACGATACTTTCCATCAATCCTCCTAAAAAAACAACTAGGTTACTAAAAGTATACTAATTGCCAACTTAAATTAGGTAACTAAAATATACCACATATAGATTGAGTAGGAGAGTGTCTCTCTTACTTATTTTTGCTGAAATTTAGTTTGGAGTTGTTTTATGAGCACTACTGATCTTAAGAACGTATTAATTATTAATGGCCATCAATATTACCCATTCTCCGAAGGTAAGCTAAATGCAGCCTTAATTGATAAGGTAATAACTATGCTTGAAGATAAAGGTTATAACACGCGCGTAGTGACAATGAGTGATGGGTACGATGTGGAAGAACAATTAGCGCTTCATCAATGGGCAGACATTGTATTTTTGCAAACACCAATTAATTGGATGGGCGTGCCTTGGTCGTTTAAAAAGTATATGGATGAAGTATACACAGCAGGCATGGGGGGAGCTCTATGTGTTGGCGACGGTCGCACAGAAGCAGCACCAAAGAAAAACTATGGTATGGGTGGCACGTTGACCAACACCAAATATATGATGTCTCTCACCTTTAATGCGCCGGAAGAAGCCTTTAATGAACCAGATGAATTCTTCGACGGCAAGTCAGTCGACGATTTAATGTTCCCTATGCACATGAATTTCAAGTTCTTTGGTATGAAGCCAATGGAAACATTTGCGTGCTTTGATGTGATGAAAAATTCAGATGTTGAAAACGACTTCAAACGTTTTGAAGCGCACATTAACAAGCATTTTTAAGGAGCAGTCATGAGCGTTGAATATACTACTAAGTTGCACGCGGGAGCTGATTTTCCTGTAATTGAAGCAAAGCTATTAAATGGTGATATTAAAAAGTTGTCTACGCCTGAAAATGGTTTGGACTGGAAAATGGTTGTGGTTTACAGGGGGCAGCACTGCCCACTTTGTACACGCTACTTAAACCAATTAGAAAGTGTAAAAGACCTACTTGCTGAAACTGGCGTAGACTTGATTGCCGTTTCTGGCGATAGCAAAGAACAACTGGACAGTCATATGCAAAGACTTGATGCGACGTTTCCTATCGCCTACGGTCTTACTGTTGAACAAATGGAAGAGCTTGGGTTGTATATATCAGATCCAAGATCACCTGAAGAAACTGATCATCCATTTGCTGAGCCGGGGCTATTTGTAGTCAATAGTGAAGGAAAAGTTCACGTAGCAGACATTTCAAACAACCCGTTTATAAGACCTGAACTTCAGTCACTGCTCAGTGGCTTAGATTGGATACGCAATCCTGCTAACAACTACCCTATTCGTGGTATGCATAAATAGGGGGGCTATGAAAAACGCTGTATTGCCGAGTGTTATTTCAGCCCTTTTGCTTGGCAATGCGGTGGAAGAAGACGCAATAGCCGAATCTGCTCATATCGTATCTCCAAACCAATATGAATTTATGCTAGAGAACCGAGAAGTTACCGTGCGTAAGGCGACACTTAAACTGTTTACGTCAAAAAAGGTGGCAAGGCGACAATAACAACGAGTGAAAAAGACACCCATTTTTAAACTGTAACGATACAGTGGGTGTCTTTATATGCCAATATGAAACTGTATCGTTTCAGCAAAGCTCAGAAATAATTAATGACCAAACTTAATGCGGATCCCTGCATTGATCGTAAATCCGTCGTTACGAGACCAAATATCAGTTGTCCATCGTCCACTCGGAGCCTGTTGAGTTAGCAATATTGGCTCTTCTTTAGTTTGCCGAACATTGAGCAAGTTCTCAGCATTTAAGAAGTAACTTACGTTACCAAGAGTGATTTGACCAAGTAAGCCTAAGTGCCAGTATGCGTCGCTTCTATCACGGTAAGGGTTATTTTCGAGATGCTGTGTACCAGTATAATAAGCTTCAAAGCCTAGTAGGTGACTGCCATGCTGCTCCCACATAATTACCGCACCAGCAGAATGTGTTGGTGTTAGGGTTAATGGAGTTCGGCCAGTGCCTAATCCGCTCAGTTTTGTTGCGTCAGTATATAAGTAGCTTCCAGTTATTTTGATGTCATGCCAGCGGTATCGCAAAAGCAATTCTGCGCCACGAATTTCGGTCTGGCCTGAGTTATTCACTAATCGAACGTGGTTATTTGTATTCGGGCTTTGGGCTTCGATGACCTCAAGTTCAGTGACATTGTCGACATCCGAGGCAAACAGGGTGACACTTGTTTCAATGTCATCAAATACATAGCTGAGATCAATAGATGCTGTAGTCGCCAGTTCCTCCTCTAAGTTACTGAAAGGCTCAAGGCGAGATAGGCCACTGTCTTCAATATCTTCAATAAAAGGTGTCGGCGCAAAGAAGCCTTGACCGTAGGAGCCGCGAATTGTCCAGCTGTTTGGATTGTACAAAATGGATGCGCGTGGACTAAACTGAGTGCCGTATTCACTGTGCCAATCGGTTCTGGCGCTTAATGATATTGAAACGTCTTTTTCTGTGTCATAGTCTATCTGTGAAAATAACCCAGGTACTTGATAGTTATAGTTAAACTCTGAAAAGTCATCAGACTCAAAGCGGTCAGACTGATAAGCTACTCCAACAAGCCAAGCAATAGCTTCACGATAACCCGATACACTAGATTCAAATAAGTAACTTTCATGGTTATCTGTTTCTTGAGTCATCCCATAAACATGGTCATGCTCCTGATGCATCGCTGAACCACGAACACTGAGGTTTATTTCTTCACTAAGTGGTTGGTCGAAAATAAAACCGCTATCTAACCTTAATGAGTCTTGGTGTTGAGGAAATGATTCGCCAGTAGGTAATGTATCCGTTTGTTGCGTACCACCTTCACGATTTTCTTTCATCGCACCAAACGTCCAATAGAGGTTGGCACCGTCTTCATCTTCCCAATAAAAACGTGGGCGAACGGTCGCGCGCTCATAGCCTGCTATATCAAGCCAGCCATCCTCATCTAAATCTTGCTGAGCTTGATGATGAAGTCCCAGAGTAATTGACGCACGAGTACTTGAGTTCAGTGGGGTTGCAAAATAGGAGGTAATATCTTGACCACTTTTTGATGTTGCATTGAGTAGCACTTCACCTTCAAATTCATCCCCTGGTGTACGAGAGATAAGATTAATCACCCCGCCTAAGGCTGATCCACCATACAAAGAAGAAGCTGATCCTTTGATAATTTCAACATTGGCTAAGTCGGTTGGAGGGATTTGAAGCAACCCAATTGACGCAGTTTGTCCACCATATAATGGCAAACCATCACTAAGTAGCTGGGTATAGCGACCATACAGGCTTTGCAATCTTATGTTGGCACTGCCTAAAGCAGGAGAGGTATTTTGTACTCGTACACCGCCAGTTTCAGCAACTAGCATAGAAATATTTCCGGGCCGCATTAAGGCTTTTTCTTGGATTTCTTCATTATTGATAATTTCAGTTCTAGTTGCCGATTCGTTCACGATCCGACCAAGTCGTGACGCGGTTACTTGAATTCTCTCTATTTTATTCTGGTTATGTTCGTCATGATGTTGGTGTTCTCCTGCATAAGATACAGACGGGCCAAGTAAGATAGCCAGCGCCACCTTTGAATATTGATTAAGCATGTTTTACCTCAGGTAATGCAAAACACTGCGAAGTTTTTTATTAGTTTAATACCAGCTCAAATTGAGGAGAAAACCTGACGCGAGCTACGTTAAAGGCTTATTATTTAGAACGACTAAATAATATTTTCGCCTTGCCCACATGGGTGTAGATACCTTGGCGATAGCAGGGTGCGGTAGCTGTGTTATCGACAAGATTTTTTCGCCTCAAAATAAACCGCTTAATTAAGTCAATTGGTATAACTTTCGCAGCATATAAATTAAATTTTTAGTAAGAATTTAGTTTGGCTGTAGCCTAAGCGGTAAAATAGGAGGCCGATAGAATGAGGTCGCAATACTATGAATATCTGGAGTCGGAGTCGATCGTACAGGACCACCAAAACGAATGAGTTCTGAGGAAATAGGGTTTATAGGAATGTATGCAAAGGTTGCACAGGTGTTTTCTGGGCAAATGCAATCGTTTTCGCAGCAATCTGTGTCACAACAATCATCTGCACCTTGCTGGTATTCGTTTTGAGATTCAAATGTGATTGATTGCGTGATAATAATGTCATCATCAGGTACAAAAAAGGGAGATGCTAATGCTTGCCCAACAAAGGCAACCAAGATTGTCATCATAATAAGTAGTTTTGACATTCCCTTACACATAATAATCTCAACTCGAAACTGCTGCACATTGTAGGGAATAATTTTATATAAGTGAAGCGTATCGGAGACGATAAATGAGCGCTGATTATAAAAGCCTGTGGCGTAGCGATACTAAAAAGTTAAGAAAGGCTGTTTATTATCCAATATGAACTCAGGTTTTGGGTCAAGGTGGAGTTATTCCACCTTTTTTGAAATACGTATAGCGACTTAAAAATTATGTAAATTAGAAAGTAAATTTCAGATCTCTAATAACTCTTGATTGGATACCTCTAATCAAGCTATTTTCTTTAAGTTCACCGTTAAAATGACCTGTTCTAACTCTCTGAATTTCCATGTCAAATTCACATGGTTTTGAAGTTGTAATCTGTTCTAGATCTATGAGGCCAGCGCTTTTTGCATTGAATGTATTGTTGGTCGAGTTTCCAAACTGTGTTGAGAAAGAGCCAGTCACTAACCCGCCCGTATTATTTGAACATGCATAGTTAACGATAAGGGATGCGTCACTAGCTGAGTCTATTCCATCAATATGAATTTCAATATTTTCATCATATCGAAAAGTTTTCTTTGCTTCGGGGGTAAGTACCAAAAAGCCCAAAGGAAGCTCAACAGACGCTGAAGCATTTGCTTCTTTCTTGCGATCTAACTGGATCGTATATAGGCTGTTACCAGTTACAACTGAGGATCTGCCCTCGTAATCAATATCTAGAATGTCAGTATCTTTAGTCAATTGGATTGTCTGACCATTTACGATCGCTCTTAGTGTATCGCCTTCGCTTAAGTTTACATTAGAGCCGAACGAGTCCCCGACGTTTAGCTCAGCCACAATTCGGGCTCTCTCTCCATTTGAAGTTATTGATATATCGGCACTAATTGCATTTGTTTTCAGCAGATCAGATTCTGTCTCAGATGTACAAGCCGTAAGCAATGTGCTGATACTGGCTGCGGTTATAAGTAACAGAGAAGATTTGGTTGATTTCATTTTTTACCCGTGATTCATTTAAAGGCAGATTTTCCAACTTAGAAACAGCGATGGCAAGTTAAAAAATGTAATAGGGTTGTACGGTAAAAGGAAATAATCACTGTTGTTTGCAGGGGGATTTAACAATTTTTTGGTATCTCAGTGCTATTTTCGTTTACGGGTCACGGGGTTTGTTTGAGCTGCTCGATGCGTTGCTCAAAGCTTGGGTGTGTGCTTAACCAACTATGCTGTTCGTCGCTTTCTTTTGCGAGTTTTTCGAATATAGAGATCATCGCATTACTATTACCATACAGCGCAATTAGCTTTTCTTGTGCGTACAAATCAGCCTCGAGCTCAGCTTGTTGAGAGTAATTTTGGTTGATACCTAACATTGCGCCTTGCATCATAAGATCTGATAGCGCAGAGATGTCACCCAATACGACACTCAAACTGACAAATACGATAGACGAGCTTACAAGTGATTCCATTACGTGATTATGCTCCACATGACCAATCTCGTGGAGTAACACAGCACTAAGCTCTTGCTGAGTTGTTGCCAGTTCGACCATGTTGTCTGTGATCACAATGGTACCATTGGCCAGAGCCATGGCGTTGGCTTTATCTTTCCACTGCCTAAGTTCAAGTTTAAACTCACGTTCACTCGATGCATTGGCGCCAAGCAATGAGACAAATAGGGCTCGGGTCTCTTGCTGTTTGATTTCACTTAATTTTGATTCAGAGAATTCCGAATTATCCAGCTCGTTTAGGCTACCTTCGTCGATGACTTGGTAGATTGGTTTGGGCAATGAGGCTGAGATTTCTTCAGCGAAGTAAGGCACACCTTTGGTATAAAACTGATAACCACTAAATAAAACGACCACAACCGTGGCCGCTATAATCCAAAGCCAATGAGTTTGCTTAGACTGTTTGATTCTGCTGTGTATCTTTGAGCTCATCTAGTACTTCTCGCATCACATCGATGTTGTATTTTCTCACTATTTTTTGGCTATTAAATAACTGAGGTAGCTCAATTAAACACACTAAAATTAGTAGTATCCAGCCATAAAAGAGAATAAACACAAGCCCTAATAGCATTAAAGTGAGGTTAATTGCACCTCGTGCTGTTTTTCCTAGATAAAAGTGATGTAAACCTGCGGCAAAAAAGTAATTGAGTACCGCGTAGGTATCAGGATCTTTTACTAGCTGTTCTTCCAGTTGGTAGTACTGCTTGCGCGCTTCAGGACTTAGCTGAGCAACTTGGTCTCTCAACGCCTCTTCTTGTTCTCTTAATGCTATTTCGTCCATGCAAACTCCTAGGATTAGGTTACGGTAGGGGATCTGACTTTACTTCAATACAATCTGGGTCATTGCAGCGCCTAATCCGACAAAAGCCGATACGCACGCCTTTAAAGAAGCCGTACTTTTCGATTGCTTGATAAGTATATTCAGAACATGACGGCGTAAAGTTACAACTTATATTGAAGTGGGTTTTTGCTCCACCATTCGCTTGATAGCGGCGAATGGCAGACAGAGCAAAGTGTTTAAGCACGCTTACGGCCCAGTGTTAAAATCACGGCTTCGCGGCTCCAAAATAACATAAAACGTTTGTTTTCGATAACTTGGAAAACAAGTTGCCAGCCATCTTGCGCTTCCATATTTAAAGTTGCTTCAAGCTTTTTTAACGGTAATCCACTTGAGCCAAGTAACAGTGTGCCGCAGCCACCTTCAACTACATGGATAACTTTATATTCGTCGTATTGGGTCATAATACATCCCTGATTTAATTAGAATAAGTGAGATTTAATTCTATAGTAGCCAAGTAATCGCGACAATAGCGATTTCGTTGTTATTTTTTTAATTACAACAAAGTTTGATATTACTCATGAATAAAGCAAGATGTTGCCCCAAGTGACCACTCTACAACGGCTTCAGCATGAAGTTTAGTCGTGTCATAAAGAGGGATTTGAGTATGCCCTTGCTGAACGAGCAAACCTATTTCTGTGCAGCCTAAAATAATCCCTTCAGCCCCTTGTTGATAGAGTGCGTCGATGATGTCTAGATAAGTTTGCCTTGAGCTTGCGTTGACTTCACCGCGACATAATTCGTCATAAATGATGTTGTGAACTAAAGCTTGTTGGTCCCCATCAGGTGTTATGACCTCAATGCCGTGAAGGTCTTGTAATCGTGCTTTATAAAAGTCTTGCTGCATCGTAAATCTCGTACCTAACAGCGCGATGCGTTTTACGCCGTCATCTTTAAGTCGCTTCGCGGTTGCGTCGGCAATATGCAGTACAGGCAATCCTGACGCTGCGCTAATTTCACCTGAAATTTTATGCATAGTATTGGTACAGATCACAATGGCATCAGAGCCTGCAAGCTTCAACGAAGTAGCCGCACCTGCCAAAATGGTGGTCATTTTCTGCCAATCACCAGCTGCTTGAAGCTTGGCAATTTCGGCAAAGTCGACGCTATACAAGCAAAGCTTGGCACTGTGTAGCCCGCCAAGCTCTGCTTTAACGGTTTGGTTGATAAGCTGGTAGTAGCTTTGTGTTGACTCCCAACTCATACCGCCAATTAGCCCAAGTTGTTTCATCATATTGACTCCCCTATTAGCCGTAAGACTAATATAGCGCATCTGATATTAATAGAATTACCGCTATAATTAATTTAATGGGTGAAAGAGCGTATCAGGTTCGTTAGAAGTTTTTCACTTAGAAGGGCTGAATAGTAAAGTGTTTGGCTTGACTATAGAAATGAAAGTACCTTGAGAGCTCAGAATGCGAGAGCGGAACGAAGAAAGTTATTTCCTGCTTCAAAGAGCACGTATTATTAATATAACTTGCCCATTTGCAAACTTGCTCAGACAAAGTGAAATTGTCACATTGTTAAAGTTGACAAAGTCATATTGGGTTATTAATGTTTCCTTTTTGAAAACAAAAAGGGAAAGTAAGAATGTTGGTTAAACTTTTCGCTACATTGGTGGCAAGCATAACGCTTCTATGTTCGGCTTCTGCAAACGCAGAAATTGCAGTGGGTGGCGGTTATCAATATGGTGGCGTACTTGGGCTAAAACTCTCGAAAACAACGGGTGACCATGTCATGTTTGCCTCAATAGGTTTAGTTGGAGGTGCCTTGGGTTATCAATACGTGCTTACTGCAGACCGTAAACACACGATAGGTTTAGTGTTAGGAAGTGAGGCAATAACAAGTGAAAAAGGCTTTGCTGCACTAACGTATAACTATTTTACTCAGGGGGCAGATAAACCAGGTTGGACTTGGGGTGGCAGCGCGGGTGTTAGGCGAGAGGATGAAGGCGGATCTTTTGCAAATATCGGCGACACTGATACAAAAGCGTTGGTTGGTCTTCATTTAGGCTATCGCTTCTAAGAAGATAAAGGGAGCTTTATATTGCTCCCTGTTACTTCAAGTTCGGTTGTGACTCCTGACGGCAAATGTGTTAACTCATTAGAGGTGTTACCTTCCGGTTTTTCTTACTCTTGTGTCTTTTGCGCTTTCTTTGCCACCATAAATATAGCCCGGTAAAACCAAGTAATACGGGGGCGAGTCCCATAATGCACCAAATTATTTTACTGGTAAGCCCTGCAAAGTGGCCAAAGTGGAGTTTTCTAAAACTGTCAATTACCCTGTCTAAAGTAGACGCCGTTCGAATATCGTAGGCAAAGGTTTGTTTACCAGATTGCGCATCAAAGCTAACCGTTGCTGCATAGTTACTAATGAACGGGTTGGCATCGGCCACGCTGCCAAAAATGGTAATGTTGGTTTGCTCTGGCTCAAATGGAAATAGCCAGTAGGTCGGTTTAAGTCCGTCAACCGCACGATGGCTTTGGGCCATCATGGCATCAAAATCTAATGCGTGGTTAAACATTGTGTGAGTGACAATATGGTGCTCATCTTCTTGATGCTCAAAAGCCTCGTGGTAATACTCCACTGCATTAAAGTAAACGCCAGTAATGCCAAGCGCGAGTAATACCGGCGCACTCCAAATACCAATTACCTTATGCAGGTCGCTCATAATGACGAGTCGAGGAGCTTGTCGTCTAAAGCTAAAGAATCGCCGCCAAAAGCGCCGATATATCACTAAGCCGGACACACCAAGCAAAGTAAAAAGTATGGCAACAACTAAACCGATAACGACACCCATGTGTGGAAAGGTTTTGCTCACATCATCAAGTAGTAAGGTGTAATGTAGGTGGAGAATAAAATCAGTAAAGTCGCTGTGAATACCCACAGGCTCGCTTAGCATTTTGCCTGCGTACGGATCTAGATACGTTTTAAACCACGTGTCTGTGCCATGCTTTAATAAATAGACTCGATCAGCTTCGTAGCCGTCATCGAATATTTCCCAGCTACCAATTTCATAATTTGGGTGGGTGTCTGCGACATAGTTAACGAGCGCCTTCATGGGCTGACGTTGGACGTCTTGATCCTGGTAAGTCAATGTCGCTTGTGTTGGAAGTAATAGGCTATCTATCTCGAATTTAAACACCAACATGCTACCCGTGACTGACATAACGGCGAGCGGTAGTATCGCGATTAATGCCATTGCACTGTGCCATTTAAATAGTGTTTTACGCATTGTTTTCCTTTGATTTAAAGCTAAATAAGAATGAACAAAGAGATGAATTAACAGGGACACCCACCTTAATGCTTGCAGGCGCATTAAGGTGGGTGTCCGTTTAAATCTTTCAGTCTATGTCCTTCCGTAAACTCTCCTATATGAGTGACTAAAAGCGGTAGTGAAGACCAACATCGGCTTTACGCTCAGCACCCATCCAGCAATTGCTTTCGTCATAGCATGCACCAACGTATCGCTTGTCACTGAGGTTACTAACGCTAAAGGTGATCCTGGCTTGCTCGCTGAGTTCATAATCAAAGGCGATGTCGAATAAGGTATAGGATGGCACGGTATCTGAGTTGTATTTGCCAACATAACTCTCGCCAACATACCGAGTACCAACACTCACTTTTAGTGCGTCTAGCAGGCTTGGATAATAGTTTATCCAAAGCGAAGCGGTGTTATCTGCAACCCACACCAAGCGTTTACCTACCAAATCTTGGTCTAATTCATTTTTAGTGACTTTCTGGTCTAGATGCGTGGCATTGAACTGCACATCAACCTGTTCGTTAAAGGTGTGAGAAGCCTCGAGCTCAATACCTTTTGACTGGATTTCACCAGCTTGGGTTTTCGTGACAAAGTCTTTGCTGTTAATTATTTCGTTCTGCTTAGTGAGATCAAATACCGCAAATGTTAGCTGCGTATCGCGAGATTGATATTTAACGCCAAGTTCCCATTGTTCTGCTTCAGTTGGCTTGAAGGCTTGTTGAGTTGCGCTATCTTCTCCTGCAATTGGCTCAAATGACTGACTATAGCTTACGTAAGGTCGCCAACCAGAATCCAGCTGATAAAGTGCGGCAATTCTTCCGGTGAGTTGGGTGTCATCAATAGTTGATTCCGTTTGCCACTCGGTGCCTGCGTAGTTTTTGTCAGCAATAACATCACTGGTGAAACTGTCGTATCTAAGACCAGCCAATAGAGTTAGCGCTGATATTGTCACTTCGTCTTGGACGTAAAGCGCGCGGTTACTTTGTTCAATATCGTGCGCTTCGGTATAAAAGTTAAGTGGTAAAGCGCTTATATCAAACGCTGCATAATTGGGCGCTGCTAGATTAATACTTGGTGTGCCTGTCCCGAGTGTATCCCAGTATCCAACGGTTGAGCTTAAGGTTTTGTATTCAAAACCCAAGAGCAAGTGGTGTGATGAATTGCCAACGGTAAAGTGAGTAGACAATTGGTTGTCTAAAACATAGCCATGTTGCGTTTCATCGGTTTTATATGCTGCACGGGCAAGTATGGTATCGCTATCTGCTATTAAATTTTGGTTGTAGGTATTTTGCTGCAGGCCTTCTGCATCGGTGTAACGCCAGTTGGCAAACAAAGACCAATTGTCAGACAAACTGTGTTCCAGCTTTAGCCCTGCCATTAGCGTTGTCCTATCAAAATTAGCCCAATTGATATCGCCTGCAAATGCATCGGCATCTAGATAACCGTAACTTGCACGCGTGAGCGTACCAACACTATGTAAGGGAGTAGAAGGTATGGCTTTGGGATCGTCTTGGTAATAAAGCTGTGCAGTTAACGCCGTATCATGGTTCGGTTGCCAGCGCAGTGAGGGTGCAAATACAGTGCGTTCTTCTTCCGTTGTTTTTTGCTGGCCATCACTTGTTCTTGATAGCGCAATGGCACGATAGCTCAATTCATCAGAGATAACACCGCCATGGTCAACGCCGATTTCTTTGAGCGCTCTGCTACCTACTCTCAGACGAACCTGTGTTTGCTCAGTGCCGTTAGCAAGCTTTGCGATTTGGTTCACCATGCCACCTGGCGGTGCTGAGCCATAAAGCACTGATGCTGGGCCTTTTAGCACCTCAATGGTTTCGGTGGCAAAGGCATCAACTTGAGGGTATAAATTCCAAAGGTTATTGGATTGCAGTTCTAGGCCATCGTAATAATTTCGATAAGATTCAAAACCGCGAATAGTGTATTGGTCAAAAATGGTGACTGTACTGCGGCTTTCTGGTGTGATACCTGAAACATAGCGTAACGCAGCATTGACCGAGTCAGCTTGACGTAGCTGCAGGGTATCTTGATCTATATGAGAAATAGAAAAGGGCGCGTTGATTGGTGCTAAAGACGACTTTGTTCCGGTACTTTTATATTGGCTACCTTGAACTTCTATCCTTTCTAACTCATCTTTTTGGCCTTCATTGGCGCTGGTGGTTTGAGAAAGCAGTGAGAGGCACACTGCAGCATAGAGCGTGTTAATTTTCATTGTTCTACTACTATGGATAATGAGAGTGATTCTTATTATATATATTTGCACGGTTCAGTTTTGTCTAAGAGTGCACTCGTTGTGAAATTTGCTTGGGTGAAAGAGAAAATAATTGCTTAAAACGACGGCTGAAGTGCGCCTGATTTTTAAATCCGCTATCAATAGCGATTTGATTTAATGATGCAGAGCTATTAAGTAACTCAAAATAAGCATGAGTGAGCCTAGTGCGGATAAGATATTCACTGGCACTCAGATCAGACGCGGCAAATAGTTTGTGAATATAACGTTTTGACCAGCCTGAATGGTCACATAGCATGTCGATACAAAATGCTTCATCATTTGCATGTGTAGAGATGAGCTGTTTTAACTCCGCTAGCGGCGACCTTGGTAATTGGGTCGGCTGGCAAGCACTTAGATGCAATACAATTTCATCTTCTAGCCATTTTGCCGCTGTTAAATTTAACGTTGTGGCGGTTAAGGCGCTTTTGAATAATGTTGCTAGGCCAAAGGGAATGGTCAGCGCTTGACCATGCTGAAGTCGTTTGCCGGTTCGAGAGGCTAGCCAATTGATTGGAAAGTTGAAGCTAACAGCGAGGTATTGTGTAGGAAGGTGAAACACATGTTTTTGATTTGCTTCAAGATAGATTAGCTGCGTTAGATCAGCACGCTGTAAAGACTGTTCAGTCAACCACCAACCACTTCCTTCAGTGATAAGGATCAAACTACCATAGTTTTCAGGCATCATCGCCGCAGTTTGCGCAGAGCGATGGTAAATAATACCATCGAGTTTTACTTGCGAGATGCTACTACAGGTGAGTGGTACTTCGTTGTGTAGCTCACCGTCAGATACATGGTCATAAAACCCTTGATGTAATAATTGGCTGTAAAGATCTAATACAATACTCATTAAAAACAAAAATGGCGGCTCAAACGAGCCACCACTGTACTTGTTTTTTCAATAAACCCCAAACGAAATGAGATTTATTTGTAACTAATTTAGTTTAGTGGCTCGCAACAAGTGTTACGCCAGAGAAGCTAGAGTAGCCACGCAATTTGATGTAATAGGTTGCGCCTTGGCCTGAACTTAAACTACAAGACTCGTTATTACCATTTAAGAACGGACGACAGTCATAGGTTGATGTTGTAGGCGCTGCACCTTTACGAACATACAAATCTGCATCGCCAGAGCCGCCAGAACTTGCTACTGTTAATGTTACATTGGCCGGGACGTCAATGGTGTATAGCAACTCTTGGCCAGATGAACCAGCCAAACCACTTACTGGAATGCCATTTTCTAAGCAGTTGCTACCACAGCCGCCAGGATCTGATGAATAAGTGCCTGTGAGCGTTGCATTTGCATACGCAGAGTAACCATTTAGCATCACGTACCAATCACCAGCAGTCGGATTAGTGAAATCGCATGATTCATTGTTACCGTTTTTATAAGGGCGGCAAGCGTAACTATTCAGCGTTGGTTGTGTGCCTTGCTGTACATACAGGTCGGCATCACCAGTACCACCAGCAAGTGAGAAGTTCAGTGCGCTTGCGCCTGCTGGAACAACCAACTTATAGAAGGTTTGCTGACCAGATGCACCAGATGTACTGACGCCTTGGCCGTTAACTAACTCTGTGATTGGATCAGGATCTGGGTCCGGATCCGTACCACCTGCGAGCGTGTATAGTAGTTCATTAGGCGAACCGCTTTGTGGATTAGAGACTTTACCTTTTGATGAGCGTTGGCTCAGCAAGCTATCAATTTGTGATGGGCTTAGACTTGGGTTTTCATCCAAATATAGCGCAACAGCACCCGCAACGTGCGGCGCGGCCATCGAAGTACCACTGATGGTATTGGTTGATGTATCTGAGTTATACCAAGCTGAAGTAATACTTGAACCCGGCGCATAAATATCTAGACAGTTCCCATAGTTTGAGAAGCTTGAGCGGGCATCGCTGCTGGTGGTTGAACCCACAGTGATTGCATCAGCTGCACGTGCAGGTGAGTAATTACAGGCATTGCTATTGTCATTACCCGCCGCAACAACAAAGCTAACGCCTGAGGCAACTGCGTTATTTACTGCGTCATCAACCGCTTGAGAAACACCACCACCCAAACTCATGTTAGCAACGGATGGGCCTGATGCATTGTTTTTAACCCAATCGATACCAGAGATAACGCCTGAATATGAACCCGAGCCGTTACAACCCAATACTCTTACGCCAACGATATTGACGTTTTTCGCTACCCCATATTCACCGCCACCGATTGTGCCAGCAACATGGGTACCATGACCGTTACAGTCTGTTGCATCATTGTCATTATCAACAAAATCATAACCATGTGATGCACGGTTACCAAATTCATTGTGGCTAATGCGAACACCTGTATCGATAACATAGGCCGTTACGCCAGTACCATCAAAATCATAATGGTAGTTTGAGTTTAGTGGTAGATTACGTTGATCTACGCGATCTAAACCCCAAGTTGGATTAGCTTGGTCGCCGCTTGCTGTGATAGCGGGGGTCACTGTAACCATTTGGTCTTGTTCGATATAGTCAATATTAGGGTTATTAAGAAGCCCTTTTAGTTGTTTTGCAGATGCATTAATGACCACACCATTTAGTACACCACCAAATTCTTTTGTAATGCTTACGTTATGTTTGTTTTCTAACGCTTTTGCCTGCTTATTAGCGAAGGCCGCAATTGCTTTGCTGTTTTGAACGTTAAGGACTGAAGGGGTGCTAAATACAACGATGTATTGATCTTTAATTGCTTTGTTTGATTCTACGTTAAGTATTTTAGCGGCTTGTGCGTTGACTGAAGTCAAACCCGCTAATACTGCAAAACTAATAGCACTTAATTTACGCATTTTGTTGTTCCTTGCATGTTGTTTTGTTTAATTGTGTTTACCAATCTCAAGGTTATGAACTTATCTAGCTGCTGTAGACGCGTTATTCACCAAAGTTCAACGCTTGGTTGCGTTTGTTTTAAGTTAATGAACAACACCAGCTAAATGAAAATTGCACATAATTTCGACTGGTTACACTAGGATAGAAGTAAAGCTTAAAAAATAAACAAAAAATACAAAAAAAATTTACAATACATTTCTTAGTGCATAAATTAGCTTCTAAATTGAATGAGATATTTATTTATTTCTTTGCATATTATCAATAAATACAGGTGGTTAGTTTCTATTTTGGAAAGAAGGTAAGACTGCGAAAAAGGTGAAATAAATAGGTATGAAAAATTCAAACAAGCATGATGAATATGAATTTTGTTAATTTATCTTTACATTTTAGGTTGTGGTGTGGCTCCCCTATGAAGAGGTGGTTCGAGCAAATATAGAGCTAGATAAGCTCCCCCTCTAGAAAAGGTATTAGGGCGAGTAGAGCGCGGCGCTAGTCTAAATCGCTCAACAGTATTTTGATTTCTCCTCTCACTTCGTCGATGTTTTGGACTAACAATGTTACTGATTGAGGCTCTGTCTGAATTGATTGCCAGTTTTCACTCCATGTCATACTCAGCGTGGATGCTTCTAGTTTTATAGCGTCATTAGTCAGGTAGCTAAAGTCATTGAGCAAACCGACTTTAATCCACCCTTTGCGCGGATTACCATTGATCATGTCTTTATCGTAATGAGAAAGATAAATCAGCTGCTCGAGCTCGGCGAGCTCTTTCAGCATTTCGAAGCAAGCGGTACGGATATTATTGTTTCGCTCAGTCTCTTCTAAGCGCCAGATATTGTAAGAAAAGCCAACCAAGGCGAAAGCCATGCTCACTATTAAACTTAACTGATACAGCTTTAACTTTTCTTTGATCTTCATTTTCTGCGCCGATTTGTTGAATATCTTGGTTATATGGCAACTTTAAAGCCACTAAACCATCCCAAGTTAAGCCCTTTTTGTAGCAACTGCATCACCATAGCCGTGCCTTGTGCTAGATCATCACTTTGCTCGGCCGCGTATTCACAGACAAAGCTAAAAGGCAGCGCATTGTTCATGCTTTGTAGACAAGCAAATTCTGCTTCCGTTAACGAGTGATACCCAGTGCGCATATCGCGCTCTCTGGCGAGTATCCAGTAGTTTGGCTTTATCGACACTTCAGGAACTGGTGTACTGTTCTTTAACGCTTGCCAGCTGTCGACCGCATTATGTGTAAATCCCAATAAGTGAACGCTGGGGTGCAGGGTAAACTGCAAGTTTGGAAATTGTGCAGCTGCAATTTTTTGTAGGTGCACCAGTCCCAATTGAGGCGCATCTTCTGCGTCAAAAGCACTGAGTAATGTACGCTCAAATTGTGCAATTTCAGTGAGAATAGGGTAGCGTTTAAATGGCTCAAATTGACTTAAATATTCAGGAAGCGCATCGCCAAACTGGCGCAATGAAGTCGAACGCGAAGGAAAGTGCTCTAGATAGCCCGAAAACATCTCATCAAACAGTGCATCACCTAAATAAAAGCCAAGCATTTCATGATCTTGTTCTAGCACTTTTTTTAATCTGATGTGGTAAGCGTTAGTGTATATTTGCGCACGTTGCGCGACATTTAGGCCGTTTTGATATTCAATTTCAGCCATTAACTGGCTGTCATCGCCTTTTAGCATCGCAATAAAGGCGTGTTGCAGCGCGACGAGATCAGCCATATGTTCTCCAACTGCTAGGGGCTATTCCTTTGGCCAAGTTCAGCTCTTGTAACAATCCAGCGAGTTCAGGAAAATTATCATCACGCTCAATCATGGTGTTAATGGGGGATCTATTTTGGGTGTATTGTCGATATAAACTCCACACCTCTTCACAAATGGGTTGGTCATGAGTATCAACAATATGCGTCCCAAAATCACTATGGCCAGCCAAGTGGATTTGAGCAACCGCTTGTGTTGGTATGGCGTTTAGGTAAGTCATTGGGTCAAATTGATGATTGCGCGAGCTTACATATACATTGTTTATGTCGAGCAATAACTGACATCCGGTACGCTGGTGCAATTCGCTCAAAAACGCCCACTCTGTCAGCTCAGATTGTTTGTAGTTTAAATAACTTGAGACATTCTCGAAGATCATTGGACGCTCAAGGTAGTCTTGTACTTGATTGATTCTTGCGGTGAGATGTATCAGCGCTTCTTCGGTGTAGGGAAGTGGCAATAAATCATGGCTATTAAATTCGCCTAAGCTGCTAAAGCAGAGGTGATCTGACACCCATTCGGGTTCAACCCGTGCGATGGTGCGTTTAAGTTGGGCAAGGTAATTCATATCTAGGGGCGAAGTACTGCCTATCGACATCGATACCCCGTGCATCACAATGGGGTATTGCTCTTTAATCTGCGAGAGGTAATACCAAGGCTTGCCGCCGTCGACAAAGTAATTTTCAGAGATAATCTCAAACCAGTCCACTTGTGGTCGGGTATCGATAATAGAGTCAAAATAACACGTGCGTAGGCCAAGACCAAAGCCCAAAAAGGGTACTGACATAATTGCGCTCTTTTAATGCATAGTGCGCGTTTATCTATCGCAACCAGAATCTTGATAGATAAACACGCGCCGAGGTTAACGCTTATTAGCTTTTCACTTTGCCGCCAATATCAGCACAAGCTTTTGCTGGCATGCTGACAAATCCAGTCCCTTTGCAAGAAGCGTGTCCCGCACAAGCATTACTTGCGGTTTTACAATCGTTATGGCCTCCGCAAACGTTGACATCGTGACAGTGCACAAGGTCGGCCTTTGCGACACTGCCAACCCAGGCGTCTTTTTGATTGCCACCGACATCACTACATGCTTTACTCGGCATCGCAACAAAGCCGGTGCCTTTGCAAGAAGCTTGTCCTGAGCAGGCATTACTCGCTGTTTTACAATCATTATGCCCACCACAAACATTGACATCATAACAATGCACTAAATCTGTTTCAGCTGTCGCAGCTTGTGCACTCGTGGAATTATTCTCTGTACTATTACAACCCACTAAACCCGCAACCATCATCGCCATTGCAGCGCCCGTTAATGCTTTCATGTTTTTAATCCTCTTTGTTATCAATTAACGTGCTTAGCTTCGGCCAAGGGGCTGCTTATCTTTCAAGTTTGTTTTTGCAGCAGTTTGATTGCCATTTATACAAGGCAGAGCCAGCGTAGCATAGTTGTTCTATGTAAGTCTGGCGATAACACAGTAGAAATGGCAATCAAGCGCTGCCCTTCGGGTTCAACTGAGTGTGCTTCGTTCTTTGTTGCTCAACTTTAGCTTAGCCCACTATGCGGCAAGTCGAGCGCCGCGATCAAAACTCACTCAGGAGAACAAAAATCAAACAGCAAAGGTAAGCAGCCCCTGGGATTATCGAAACGCAGTCACGTTATAAAAGACCTAGTAACCGCAAGATCCATTTCAGTGTAGAAGAAAAAATGGGGGATAAAGTTAAACTTTACGAAAATAAGAAGGCGTTAATCCCGTCCAGCGCTTAAAGGCACGGCGAAAATTAGTGATGTCGCTAAACTGTAAAGCGGTTGCAATTTGTTCATTGGAATAGCCTTGCTCAGTCACATAAAACATGGCTTGTTGACGATGCAGTCTGTCTTTTTCGTTAATAAAAGTAGTCTGATGCAGCTTGAGTTTGCGTTTAAAAGTTGCAGCGCTCATGCCCATCATTTCGGCGATTTGCTCACTATGATATTTAGGATATTTTAATTGCAAGCGGTGCAGCTGGGCGAGAAACCCACGCTGTGGTGAGGGTAAGGCCTTTAACTGCCGAGCCACTAAATAAGGAAAAGTGCCAATTTGTTGCTGAGCTAAAGCTTGGTTACTCATTACAACGGCAAAATCACTGTGATCAAAGCTGTAAGTTAGATGTATATGGCTTAAGTATTGCGCGACTTGTTTTGGTTTTGTATACGGAAACTGCAATGTCAAGGTGGTTTCTGGGCTGCGCCACTTAAGGTAGCCACAACAAAGGCTTGCCATGGTTTCGCATAAAAATCGCGTGACCGCAGGCTTACCTTCTGCAATGGCGGGTGAAAACAGTAAATGGCAGCTTGTTTCTGTCTGGAGTTTTCTAACGTGGTAAAAAGGCAGTATATCCAAACCTTTAAGCAGAAGTACTTTGAGTAATTGCTGTATGTTGTGGCAATTAAATAGCAGCTCGGCATGGTGACTGATTAGCGTATTAAGTAGGTATTGGCCGTAAATAAAACTGACTTCCTGACAGCTCGCCTGACTGATAAGGTTGCTTACTATTGTTTCAAACTGCTCATAACTAATGAAGGTTGGGTTAGCGTGCAGATCGGTATAAAACAACTTACTGCCTTTCAAAATAATGTCTGCATGTACACCGCGCTGAGAAGCCAGCTCCACTAAGGGGAGTGCAAAATAGCGACTCGCAAGTTGTTTTGTTTGGCACTCAAAATAGGACATTAAGCCGCAGCTACCTTGGTCTGATTCAGCTCGTTCACAAGCGCTGCTATCAGAGGTTCAAATTCACAGTGTTTGTCATCAACTTCGATACAGCTCCATCTCACAGCACTATATTGCGGCTGGTTTTCACCGTCATCATAGTTGGCATGGCGGGCGATAAATTCTGCCGCACGGTTGGCAAAAGCTTGGGCTTGAACATGATTGGTTTGTGGGTGAACGACCACAAATTTATCCGCTGCAAAACGACACAGCAGATCACTCTCACGCATGCTCAAAGAGAGCATATCGGCTATATCGCGCAGTAACTGATTACTTTTTTGCATACCATGCTGGCGAGAATAAGCGGCAAAATTACAAATGTCGAATAGCGTTAAGCAAAATGGGCTAGTGTCATTGGCAAGGCGAGATTGTTCGTGGCGAACTTGATTTTGCATATACTCTACGCTGTAGAGGCCGGTGACAAAGTCGGTCATGCTGTGGTCACGATAAAAACGCTCTTTTTTCATTAGGGTTTGATTGAATATGCTTTGTTCTTTGTACCAGTAATAGGCTGAAATACTCATCAGTACCATGCCAAAGCAAGCAGGGATCGCTTCAAAACTGGTTAAATAATGGGGCGTGAACACCACCATCTCATCTAAAAAATCCCACAACATAGAAACATACATGGCACTCAACCCTGCAAACAGTAGGTTAGTGACGAGCCCTTTTGGTCGAGTGAGCAAGGTCACCGCAATCCAAATCAGTGTCATCAGCGTGAGGCCGCCTTCACCAAGGCTATCGAGCCAATTGACGTCCGACAGCGGTCGCAGTACTGAGGTATAGGCCGTGATGGTAATGGCAACTAGTGTGAGTAGCACTAGTAGCAACCACCGCGATTGATGAAGTAAAAAAGGCTGAAGTTTCATGTTTATTGTCTAGTCAAAATGTAGAGCGATATAGTAAAAATTTGCGCTTGGTGCTTATAGGGTCAATTTAGCTCAGTAAAGGCGATGTTTTTATGACAAAAACCGCAACATTTTTGCATAACAGCAGCTAGCAAACCGATTGATATACATAGCTCAGGTTAAGCACCGTTGACAAAACCCTAAAGGCTTGGGGGTCATATCGGCTCAAATTCACACGTTCGGCCGTCATAAACGCCCTGTTATAGGCTGCAGCGCACTCAAGTGAAATAAAAGCGTCACGTTTTCGCATTAGGGTAGCCGCGACGTTTTAGCGGGGCGCTAAAATTCTACTCAACCTGTGCGAGCAAATAATGAAAAAAAACCTACCGACAAGCTTTACGCTTTCTGCTGTTGCTATGATCTGCGCTGGACTGACGTTAAGCTCAGCTGCAAATGCTAACACCCTAACAGGGCAAGTTAGCTCCGTATCGCAAAAGAGCCACTTTCAAGGGGCAAAAGTGGTGATCAAAGAATTAGACCGAACCCTTATCTCTGAGCGAGACGGGCGCTTTACCGCAACCAATCTCCCTGCGGGTAATTATACGCTTGAGATAAGTTATCTTGGGGCTGAAACAGTGACTAAAAGCATCACGATTACTGATAACCAAGTCACTAATGTTCAAGTACAGCTTGGTTCTCAATCGGGCCAAATGGACGATATTATTGTTGTGGGGCAAAGAGCCGGACAAGCAGGAGCACTAAACCGACAAAAAAATGCTCTCTCACTTAAGTCGATCGTCAGCGCGGATTCCATCGGTCAATTGCCGGATCAAAACGCAGCAGAAGCACTGCAACGGCTGCCTGGACTTTCCATTCAACGAGATCAAGGTGAAGGCCGTTTTGTGGCAATCCGTGGGATCGACCCAAATCTCAATAACGTGACCATCAATGGAGCCAACGTGCCTTCTCCTGAAGCGGGCGTGCGCTCAGTGGCGATGGATGTCATCCCAAGTGAGTTAGTGCAAAGCCTAGAGGTGAGCAAAACGGTCACACCAGATATGGATGCATCGGCGGTGGGTGGTAGCATCGAAGTAAAAAGCCTCAGTGCTTTTGACCGAGAAGGGCAGAGCTACAGTGTAACGTTACAAGCTTCACACAATGAGCAGGTGAGCGAAACTAGCCCAAAAGCGTCGTTTAGTTTCACCGATGTTTATGCCGCAGGCAAAGAGTTGGAAGTTGGGCTTGCAACGGCGGTATCTTGGTTTGAGCGTGAGTTTGGTTCTCATAATATGGAAACTGACGGCGGCTGGATGGAACTAGAAATGGACGATGTGAGCTCAGGAGAAGAAGTGGGCTTCTTTGGTGCTGAGGAAATGGAGCAGCGCCACTATCGTATTACGCGAGAGCGTTTAGGGGCGGCACTGAATCTTGATGTGCATCACAAAGGGTTTAACAAATACTACTTACGCACGCTCTACAGCAAGTTTTCTGACGATGAATTTCGTCAACGCAATGAGTACAAGTTTGACAAAGGCGATGTATTTGCCGATGAGCTAAGCCAAAATGCGGCCTATTTCTCAGGTGCAGAAATGGATAGAGATACCAAAGACAGATATGAAGAGCAAAGCATTTTATCTGTGGTTTTGGGCGGCGAAAACTTAGTGCAGGATTGGTTTATTGAATACAGCATTGGCTACTCGAAATCAGATGAAAGCGAGCCAAATCGCTTGGATACCTCATTTGCTGGAGAAGACTTTGCGCTAGGGTATGTACTGGATGGTAAGACTCCTACGCTTGCAGCGGATGAAGCTTCCCAGCAGCTTAGCAATTTTGAAATCGATGAAATTGTCTGGGAGAACAACCTAAGTGAAGATGAAAATACCAGCTTTAGACTGGATTTAACTAAAGACTTCACTTTACTTGGTCACAATGCGCAAATTAAATTTGGTGGTAAATATGCCGACCGTGAAAAGTTTAACCGCGTTGATGCCAAGCTATATGACGGCGGCTTTGATGACCTAACGGCGAAAGACTTTGCCGCCTATGAGCCTGAGTATGAGCTTGGGGCCTTTGGTCCGGGTTTAAGTCGCGGCCAGATCCGCGACTACTTCTACGGTAATCGCAGTGCCCTTGAGCTAAACTCGCTTGAAACTGACATTGAAACACAAGGTCGCTCATATACCAGTGAAGAAACCGTCACCGCACTCTATGCCATGTTGACGGTCGACATTGATAAACTCAATGTTATTGCAGGTTTTAGATACGAAGACACAGATTATGCAACAAGTGGTAATCGTGTTGAACTCATTAATGATGAAGTGAATGACGTTGAACGCGTCGAGATCAATCAATGGCAAGTTGAAGATAGCTACGACCATTTATTACCAAACTTAACATTACGCTATGAAATCAGCGATAAGCTGATCACCCGTTTTGCCTATACACAAACTCTTGCGCGTCCAAGCTTTGAAGATGCAGCAGCATTTCAAATCATAGAAACAGAGACCACAGAAGATGACGGCGAAATTGAAATTGAGCGTAAAGCCGAAGTCGGAAACCCAGACTTAGACCCATACAAGTCAACAAACTATGACGTTTCGGTAGAATATTACCCCGGTGCGATTGGCGTGTTATCTGCGGGTGTTTTTCACAAAAACATCGATAATTTTATTACCAAAGCCGAGGTGCAAGATAACGGTCAGTGGCAAGGCTATAAAGAAGTTATTCAAAGCGTTAATGGCGGCGCGGCTAAACTGACAGGGGTGGAGCTTGCGTACACGAAGAACTTTCAAAACGGTTTGATGTTCTCAGCTAATGGTACATTTATTGACGCAGATGACAATCTACCAAACCAATCCGACACCGTGGGCAATCTGATGTTTGGTTATGAAAATAGCCAAATAAGCGCAAGGTTAAGTGCGTCATACAAGAGCAAAAGCTTTTTGTTTGAAGAGAACAAGCAGCGCGTTTTCCAAGACGACCACCTACAACTCGATTTAAGTATGAAGTACTTTTATACCGAGCAAACTCAGCTTTATTTCAACGCGATCAATTTAACCGACGAGCCGATGAGTATTTATCAAGGCGATACTCGTTACAACTACCAATACGAAACCTATGGCCGTTCATTTGAGCTTGGAGTAACGGTAACGTCTTTCTAAGAGAGAAGTAGAGGTGGGTGTCCTTGTAAAAGCACCCATCGTATCGAGCTTTGGTATTAACAGAAGGGTATTAGCAGGACACCCATCTTATTTATATGCAGGAGGATGCAGTGGTAACATTGTGTCAGTAACAATGAAAATAACATCAGTAGCTTTACTATTCGCGCTCAGTAGCGCAGCGCAAGCCGCGGAAAATATTAACTTTCTGGCCTTTGGTGATGGCGGCTATCACCCAGATTATCCAAAAACAAAGCACATTAAATCACCTAAAAATAAGGCTGAGTTTATTGCTGCTGAAAAGGCGGATTGGTTAGAAGAACATCGCCCGCTCGAAGAGTTCAACCATGCGCCTATCTATGTCTATCCGGGAACCGAAACCGCAACGGAGGAAACCGGTGCGTTGGTGGTTGGACAGGCAATGGCCTCTTTGTGTGAGAAAAAACCATGCGACTTTGCTATTCAGCTTGGTGATAATATCTATCCTGATGGTGCGGCGGCTAACGATGGCAAAGACGACCAAAAGCGTATGGATGACTTGATTCTAGGGCCGCTAAAGCCGCTACTTATTCAAAACCCAGAGTTGGTTGTGTATTCAGCGTTAGGCAACCACGATTGGAAGACGTCTCGTCGCGGCGTGAAATTACAGACCGAATGGATGGCTAAGCAAGCTAATTTTCATATGGATGGCAAAGGTTATTACAGCTATACCTTTGGTGAAAAAGGCAATGACGTAGAATTTTTTGTACTCGATACCAATATGTTGCTCTCTGGTCAGCATTATTATGAAATTCCACTAAAACCGGACGGTAGTGAACAGGGATTGGCAAGTGCACTGGCAAGTGGTCAAGCCGAAGTTGAAGACATTGAAAAGCACGAGCAACCTGTCAATGGGGAAGATCACAGACAATTAGCCTGGCTTGCAAATGGACTTAAAAGCTCAACCGCAAAATGGAAGATTGTATATGGACACCATGTAATTTGGTCGATTGGTGGCACTAAATATGACGAAGCACATGTATTACGCCGCTTGATCTTACCCGAACTATGTGAGTACGCAGATGCATATATTGCAGGCCATGAGCATGATCTGGAACTGTTAACGGACGACTGCTCGCGTGTACTTCCCGGAAACACAAAGCCTAAGTTACCACTTATTATCAGTGGCGCCGCATCAAAAATGCGCGGTACGCATACACCGCTTGCTAACTATCAAGAAAAGCGTTACCCAGAGTACGACCTAGTCTGGAATAAAGCTTTTACTTGGGGCTTTGCACATATCGAACTAGACAACCAAAAAGACATGCTCAATGTGTCGTTTTACTCAACACCAAACGATTTAAGCGGTCAGCTGGTGCCAGAGCAAAGCTTTAGTTTTGCTCACCGCAGTGAGTGAGGAAGATATACCTGATTTTAGATAATAAGTGTAAATATTAGTGTGTTTTAACTTAATAACTGCTCATTGAGCCTATTGGTTACATGAGTAGTTACCTGTCATTTATAACAGTTATATGGACATCCCGTTTTAGGTACATTGTTGTCATCAACTTCATAAATAGCCAACTAAAGGATAAGTAATGAAATTAGCAACAATCGTAGGCTTTACTGCACTTTCAATGTCATATAATGCTCTGGCTTGCACGCCCTCAGGCTCATGGAGCTTTAATGGGCCTCGGCTTGCCCAAGCAGAAAAGAATTATGAGTACACGGTTAAGGTTCCTGCCGCAGATTTTTTTCAACGCGAAAAAATTGAAATTTATGTGAACAAGCAACTTCATGCAACCGAAAAGACCATTCCTATTAAGCAAACTCGTGACTTTACGCTGAACTTCCCATATGAGGGACGTAGCACAATTGAAGTCTACAAAGTTTCTGATTTTAACTGTGGTTCAATCAACGTAGACGTCAGACCTAACGTTAAACAGAATGTAAAAATCAAGAAAACTAAGCTGGGATCAGAAACTTACCCCAACGGTGTATCTGTAACTCGTTGGCGGTTTGATGCGTCTAAGCTGGGGGCGTATGGATACCAGCCAGGGACTGTAGAAATGAAATGGTTTACCCCTGTGCAGACTTTCAGAGATGGTCGCACCGAGGTGACGTATCGATATGCAGGTTCAGGGCCTAAACTAGATTTCACTGCTGAAAAGCTAAGAGATAACGAAAGTAACTGGGTGAGGCTTGAGTTCGTGTATAAAGAAAATAATGAACGTATCGCAGAAACTCTAGTTAGTTCATACTATGTTGAAAGTGATGTTTGGTGTGATCCTCATGGTGTTGAATTCTGTCAGATAACACCGTAGTAAGCGAGTTTTATCGTAGCTATTCTTAAATGAGTGCAAAAAAGTCGGCAAATCAGATTTTCTGAAGGCGCTCAGGCTCAATGTAGTAAGCCACCGATTTTAGTGGTGGCTTATTTTCCGCAGTTGTTTTAATTACGCTAATTGGTGTTACTGCACTTTTTTGTTTTTAGGCTCATATAACATAAAGAATAGTCGGCCCATTAAAAAGATATTTATCAAAGCGATAGAAAGAGCGATTCTATCGTCCTCATCGCCTCTAAAGTTGGACAGCAATTCAACGAGGATTAACAGACAAAACAATGTACTAATCAAGTTTATGCCCCAACCAGCGAATTTAGTGGTTTTGACAAGTTGCGTGTAATGGCTAAGTCTACCCATTATTGAGTGATATCCGAAAGTTATGCCTATCGCCATCATCATTAACCCCATTGCCGCCGGATCTCCTCTTCGATTTACGCTATACGCTTCAATGCACAATAACCCTACCGCAGTGATGATAGACAAAATGACAACAGTTCTAATTAAAAACTCAGCAACGGGATTTGGTTCTTTTTTGCTTGAAACTTGAGATCTTGTCATCGTAACTTGCTGTCCGTTACGTGTCACTTTCTGTGCATGTTGCTGTTGATAGACTTGGCCCATACTTGGGAGGCTGGTTTTGTACGTGAGCATCACTGAGTGCGCGAACAGGTGCCCCTTCGTCTAGAATGTGATCAACGCACTTATTAACTAATTTTTTTATTGTCACAAAAACTCCTTGTTATAGCGATTAATTCGCGTATTACCAAAATACTTTATCTAGTGGACGGTTATTTTTTAGGTCATAAAAAGGCGCTTGTTTTACTAAATCTTCACCTAATATTTGAATATGGTCTTGATGGTCAAGATAGGGGCTTTCTATCGTTTCTTGCCAGCCTTTGTAAAATGAACTTGGTATGGGCTGAGTGGTATCCATAAAACGGTGGATTTCACTCCACAGCTGTACGCTGCTATCCATATCCTTTGGCTCCCAATCGGTTGAATAAAGTGTCTGGCGCTTAAGTGTTTTTGGGTATCGCAGCGGGGCTAAAAACGCCAAGTTATGCTTCACACCTTTACCCGAGGAGACCTTTACAATATACAGTTCAACTTCATCAAGTGTTAACGAGAAACTCCCTTCGTTATTGCCAATGGGAAAAGTGACAAGACCGGTATTTCGAAAGAAGTCGACCCGTAGCACTTCAGAAGTATAGTGCTTAATTCTATGAACTCGATAAAAAACGAAGCTTGCAAACACCACTAACCCAATCATAAGATAAAGAATATGAGGCTCAGACTCTTTTAGGTATACGGGGAGACAAACAAGCGCAAATATTGAGGCCATATAAGCAAAAACGATATTCGCAAGTTTCCCTGCTCGCGCAAAGTCAGCTCCGCCTAATGCGATACGTTGGTTCGATGAGAGCACGTTATTATCTTGCAAGACAAAGTCTGCTTTACTATTTACAGCCACTTTTTGCATGCCTTTACTAATGTTAAAGTCTCGTGGTATCGAGTCCTCTATTTTTAGCAGCGGTGTTTCTTCTATTGGCCGATCATGCACTACCTTATCTACCGGAGCCGGAGGAGTTAACGTTTGCGTCTCCTTTTTGCCCTCAGTTTCCATAACCTTACTTACAATTTTTTGAAAACCTAAAGCGAGTAACGCCACCACTTTTTTCCGGATGCGGTTATGGGGAGGGCTGACTTCCTTGTGGTGTGCTTTCATCGTTTTACTGCTACCAAAATACTTTATCTAGTGGACGGTTATTTTTTAGGTCATAAAAAGGCGCTTGTTTTACTAAATCTTCACCTAATATTTGAATATGGTCTTGGTGGTCAAGGTAGGGACTTTCTATCGTTTCTTGCCAACCTTTATAAAACGAACTTGGTATGGGTTGAGTGGTATCCATAAAACGGTGGATTTCACTCCATAGCTGCACACTGCTGTCCATATCCTTTGGCTCCCAATCGGTTGAATAAAGTGTCTGGTGCTTGAGTGTTTTTGGGTATCGTAGTGGGGCTAAAAACGCCAAGTTATGCCTCACACCTTTACCCGAGGACACCTTTACAATATAAAGTTCAACTTCATCAAGTGTTAACGAGAAACTCCCTTCGTTATTGCCAGTGGGAAAAGTGACAAGGCCGGTATTTCGAAAGAAGTCGACCCGTAGCACTTCAGAAGTATAGTGTTTAACACGGTAAACATAGACAAACAGGGACAAAGCAAATGCCAGTAATCCTGTGGTGAGCCATAAATAAAAACTATCACCACTACCGAAATAAAAAATAATTGAAAGTAGCGCGATGATGGATGCCATATAGGCAAATACAATGTTTGCTAATTTACCAGCTCGTGAAAAATCGACACCACCAAGCGCTACTCGCTTATCAGAAGAAAAGAGGTTATTTTGTTGGACTGGTTGAGTCTGAGTAGATACCGCAGGACTCACCTTCAACATCCCTTTACTAATGTTAAAGTCTCGTGGTGTCGAGTCCTCTATTTTTAGCAGGGGTGTTTCTTCTATTGGCCGATCATGCACTACCTTATCTACAGGTGCCGAAGGAGTTAACGTTTGCGTCTCCTTTTTACCCTCAGTTTCCATCACCTTTTCAACAATTTTTTTTACCAAAATTGCTATAAAAGCAAGAACTGATTGATTGGATTTTAACTTGTCTCTCATGGGTAGCCTTCAGTTAATTTAGGAGTCGCTGCAACACGCCAGCAGGGCTCATGCCATAATCTTCGATTTCGACGTTAATGACTTGCTCAGCCCAAAAGTCTGGCTTTTCTATCTTTCCTTCTTCGTCTCTTTCTGACGCAGGTAACCTTAACTCTTGAGATGAACCTGAGTATATTGTTGCTCCTTTGCCTCTAGGATATTTTCGACAACGCATTCTGATTTGAATTTTAGAATGATTGAATTTATCAAAATAGGGATAAAGAGCACTTTCTTCAAATTCAATAATGAAACCCGTTAAACTAGGATTAACGATGATATTGGTATTTTGCCAAAAGTAATCCAATGCTGTTTGAGCTTGTCCCGTGGGTGCAACAGCAATTAACGAGCTCCAAGGTTTTCCAGCTAATAGTGGGCGAATGTCTAGCTGAATGTCTAAGTAACCAAGTTCTGATTCTGGAATATGACCTGGAATTTGCACATTAAACTTTGCAACTTGGAACTTGCCTTTGGAGGTTACCTTGTCATATATCCGAGAGGGAGTGTGTAATTGTACAACAGATACGTCACTAAATATTTTTGGAGAAAATAACTGATCATAGAGACTATGAAGTGCATATTCGGGGTTTGTTTTCCAGCAGTAATAGGGGTTGTCACCAAACCAATCACGCTCGCCACCACCATATGCGTCACTGCCCCAAGGGCACGCTTTAATCCAAGCTTCTAGTGGTTCATCGCGTAATAGATAATAAATACCATATCCAAGTAATACTAGAATGAGTCCTACATAGCCCAGTTTACTCATGGGGTTTAAAATAACGCCTCTGGTGATCGTGGCAAGTATGGTGGGCGCGGTTTCAACCGCCAGCGCGACGAAGCCTGCAGTTGCAATACTAAGGCCAGCAGCGCCACCAGAATCGCCGCGCTTAAACGCGTAATAGGCATCAAAGCCTGACAATCCGGCACTGTATGCAGATGCTAGGAGGTTTAATCTAGCTGTCCATGTAATGATGTTTGCTTTTTTCGCAAACTCAGGGCCAAACTTACGAACGGCACCGAGATTTCCTTTAGCCATTTTGTACTGTTGAAATTCCTGATATTGGCGCAGGCTAGGTAACCCAGCTTTCATCTCTGTGACCATAGAGAGAGCTGAGAAATGAATAGCCGCTAAGTCGAATATTGCGCCAGTAATATCAGCAAACTTTCTTTGTGAGAATTCGAAATTCAAAAAGGCTTGTCGAAAGTTAGCGACTTCAAAGATATATACAATACCGAGTATACCCGCCATTCCTCCCTTTAATGACTGCCCAGATACAGACTCCGTAACAGCCGCATTTTGCCATTTTTGTAAGTTTGCGAGCCTATCAGACAACTTCTTAAGTGTTGCATGTTGATTATCTAACTCTGTTGCATACTGTTTTGCCTCTTCTACAGCCGTATCATATATTGCTTGGGCTGTTGATTCTGCTGACTTGGCTGAGACATCAGCACCAGTAATTTTTATCAAGTATGCGATGGTTTTGTTTTTGCTTTCTATCGTTGTGATGGTTTCCGCTTGATTGAGAGACTGGGTTAGAAACTCAAGTCGTTTGTTTAAATTAAGTACGTCTTCTAACGATAGTTTGAGCTTAGAGCCTTTATATCCAACGTCTATTTTGCGTTTATTACTGCCGCGAATAATTTGGTTGAGTTCTTTAATTTGCTTTTCTGCAGCCAATTTTCGAGACTGAGGATCAAGTGGCATATACCCTTCAGGAAAATTCCCGTTGAGGTAATCTTGTACTCTCATTTCCACTTCAACTAGGTACCCAGGTGCTGAGATATCGACCAAGCGCATCAAAGGTTGCAACACGTCCGCTTTTGCATCAATGAGCTTTGCGAACGGATACTTCTTCCAAGCACTGTTTACCTTCACAAAAGAGCTAACCTGTTTTCTAGAACGACTGACGGCAACTTTTGCTTTAGCAAATTTAGCCTCTAACTCTCGTAGACGCGCACGTTCCTGTTCTAATTGTTGATCAAGCTGCGCTCTGCTCATTCCATATTCTTGCTCTGTTAAGTTTTCAAGTACACTCTTCTTATACTCATATTCAGCATGCTTTTCTTGTAACTCTTTAAATGCTTTTGCTTTTTCTCTTTCAGCGTTGATAAGGGCTTGTTCTGACTGCGTTATCTCATGTTGTGTTGCATCCATTGCCTCACGAGTTTGGGCCTTTTGTTCCCCAAGCGTCCCCGGATGTGTAGAGAGGTTATAAGCGGCCTCTGGAATTTCGAATAAACTGCCTGCTAAACCCATAATCACTTGGGAGAGGCGGCGCCCCATTTGCTCACTCTCTTCTTGTGGCAAAACGGCTTCTTGATCATGGATCTTTTGTATTTTGGCGCTAGTTAAAGGCAATGCAAAGCGATCATATTCCGCCTTTTCGTAGTCATGTAGTTTGTCGCCTGTGGGCTTTGGAAACAAAAATTGGGTGATTTGCTTAGCTGGTTTTGCTGGGTGTTGACCCAGACATTGCAGGATAAAGTCTTGCCCCTGATAGCCTGAACTTAACTCATGCCAAAACTCTTTGTCTGTATTAAGGTGTGCAAGCGGTGCGGCTGGGTTAGGCTTTAACGCGAGAAATACATCGGTGACCAAGTCGTATGCTTCAAAGAACCTCAGATCTGATTGGTAGGCATAGTCTTTGAAGCATTCAGTAAAACCTGCACTAAGAGATTCTTGGTTTAAGAACTCGACTAGTTCGTCAGAGATTTCTGCAATGCGGCGAGCAAGTTTTTGGAAGGCCTTTTCTTCCAAAAACTTAAAGAATTTATCTTCCTCTAAATGAGAAGTGCGCCAGTCTTTTAATTTATTGGCAAAGTCGACTGCGTCTTCATCTGACTCTACAAGCTTCTCTCCACTGCTTTGAATTTCAATGTCTTTATCTAAAATCGAATCGGCTTGATGGTAAAAAACCTGCACCATAAAGCTGGCGAGCTCATATTTAGCTTGTTGTTGCAGATCAATTTCACCGGTTGCACTATCTAACCCTGATAACTTATTGAGTAAGTGCTGAATATCCGTGGTGAGATCTTGAATTTGTGAAATGAAATATCGAGCCACATGGATCCCGTCAAAAATCGGCACTTGGGCGATTTTATCGCGCTCTGGAAGGTGCAGTTTTTGATGAAGTGTCGGGGTGTTAACTACTTTGCCTTGGTCGTTATAGCCTGTGGCAAACTGCCCTAAGTTATCCAGTTTAGTCATGCGCTGTGCTCTGAGCGCTGCTGCATCTCCTGGGGCGGGGCAATGTCTTTCTTCGTCAGCGAGTGGCGTGCCGGTATTTAAACGCGGATCCTGCTCATTAAAACCGCCAAACAACAAGATCTGCTCCCATGACCACTGCACTTCAGACCATGCGATTTCTACGCTTACTTCGTTGCCATTTAGTTTATGCGGGACGAGAATGCTGCTGGTTGGCTTACAGGTTGCTGCACGTGTGCCTTGCGGTCGTGAGTTAGGCTTATTGGCCGACTTTTTCCAACTTAAAAAACCTTTTTGCCAATACAAATTCACATCTGAGAATAGCGCCGGGGCATCAAAGTCTTCAGGCTCGATAACTTGTAGTTCACGCCATAAATAGCCATCGACATAAATATAGATAAATCCGCTGGTTGCTGGAGAGGCTGATTGTAGTTGCTGCTCTGGCGTGTCGTATAAAAATGGATAAATGTGCACCAGCTCAATGTCGGCATCGCTGCTTTGTTGGTCTACTGTGTTTGAAGTGTAAAGGGGGACCTTATAATAGCCTTCTTTCGTGCCATCAACCGAGGTGTCTTTGAGCATCAAAGAGACCACTTCTTTGTCGCTTGCATAGCCCTCAAAAACAAGTTCTCTAAAATTATTGTTAGCATTGGTTTTGGTTGGTAAAGTGTGGCTCATCCTATCTTCACCTCTTCATCGCTAGGTTTGCTACTGCCCGACACTTTTATATTGATCTTATTCGTACCATCTTGGCTTAGTGGCTCTGCGCCAAGCACTACATCAAGGCCTGCAGGAGTGGCACCACCGGGCTGGTTCAATGGTGCGGGGGGCGTGTTTTTATTATTAGATACCATTAAATCTCCCTGCCTAACCGCCGGTTTTCCCTCGATGTAAACATCAAAGCTGCCTTGCAGAAACTCCGCTTTTTTACCCAATGTTCGACTAGCGATACCTTTTTTATTACCGGGTTGGTCTCCCGTACTTTTTGAAAAGTTAGACTTGATATTGGCCGCACCGTTACCTTGAATTTTTACTGAACTGGCAACGCTTGCGGCGTCTGATGAGCGGGCGATGTTGCCATAAGGAATAGGCACAACCACTTTGCCTATCTTAGTCAAACAAACGTCTACTGTGCTTAACACACCGCCGCTGCCGCTATGCACAGCGGTTCTACCGTTAATGAGAACGTTCGCGTTTGACACGATAGACGCTTGTCTGGCTTCGGCTTCAAAATCTCTGGCAACATCGCTCTCTGTTCCTACTTGCCAACCCAGCTTAAGGGTTACCAAATCTAAGAATGCTTGTGGGTCACTAATTGGCAGATTAACATCCATTCCCGTTATTGGCTCAATATGCGGTAGAACAGCCGTTTGGTTTTGTTCATCCCATTGTGGTGGGTCGATGATGTAGTCAGGAATAAACGCATTGACCATTTGGCCTAAGGTAAAATCGCCGTATTTGGCTCTTTCGATTTCTTCTAAAAAAGCTTGCTCTCCTGCAGCACGGTCGGGAAATATGGCAATATGATAGGCTTGTCCAAGCGCTTGATTTCGCTTTGCACTAATATTCAATGGCAGTAAGGCTGGATTGTTGTGTCGCCAAGAAGCTGAACCTGAGGTTCGTAATTTGGCAGTTTGCGCGTCGACATTGTATTGCACGCTCTGGGCTTCGTTGCCTGCACCGGCGCCGATAAAGCTCATTGTGTTGTCCTTAAATTATTCCTTTAGTCGCAGTTTTATTGATTTTACCTAATACAAACGGCGTAATTTTTCCGCATTGTCTGCGCTTTGTCAAAGTGGGCATTATTGTGAGCGTTTATTAACGTGAGCTGTATAAAACAATTGCGAGTGGCAATGAAGGAGGAAGTGAGCGGATAAACCACCTTACCAATGCAAAGTGGTTTGGGTCGACTTGGATTGATAACTTCTGGGAGATAGTCAGCTAGGCAAAGCTTTCGTTGATGAGTTCTGCGCTATAGCCAGCATTGCCAATAATAGCGATAATCTCGTCTTCTCCTTTGGTGCTTGAAATTTCAACGATTTTATCATCTAGGCGGACATCTACTTGCGCTTGGCTATCAGCTGCTTGCATTGCTTCTGTGATTGCTTTTACACAGTGACCACAGACCATTTTTTCTACTCTTAGTCTCAACATCATTATTTCCTTTGTGGATTAAAGAGTTTGCACTGTGAAGCTTCCCTTGATGGTAAGGTCAACTAATATTTAACAACAAGCTTCTGTTAGATGAATGAACAATTTTGTTTGACCTTACCATGAGGGTAAGGGTTAGTGTCCAAAATGAGAATGAACGCGTTTGCGGAGATAGAAATGGACAAGGTAATAAAATTTAATGTATCGGGCATGACATGCGCCTCGTGCGTTGGCCGAGTTGAGAAAGCCCTAGAGAAAGTGTCTGGTGTTGTCAGTGCCAGTGTTAACCTAGCTTTGGAAGCGGTGTCTGTTGAAGGCAGTGCGGATGTATCGGCGTTGGTGAGTGCGGTAAAAGATGCAGGCTACAAGGTTAATACCAGTGAAGTGCAATATCAAGTTAAAGGCATGACTTGCGCGTCTTGTGTGAGCCGAGTGGAAAAGGCAGCGCAAGCATTACCGCAGGTAATTAAAGCCGAGGTCAATTTAGCGACTGAAAAGCTAACCTTAACTTTAGTGGCAGAGTTACCGTTCGCTGAAATAGAAGCCAAGCTTAACGACGCCGGTTACACTGTGGTACAGCCACAAGCAGCCCCTGATGAGTTAAACGAACAAGTTGCAGCAACTCCCTTTTATCGCGCTGACTGGTTCCCGGCAGTGGCGTCACTGACGCTCACCTTACCTATGGTGTTACCCATGTTTGCCATGCTGTTTAACCAAAACTGGATGCTCCCGGCATGGATGCAATGGGCACTGGCAACACCTGTTCAGTTTTATTTTGGTGCGCGTTTTTATCGTGCCGGATGGGGAGCAATAAAAGCGGGGACGGGGAATATGGATTTGCTGGTGGCCATCGGCACCAGTGCAGCGTATGGCCTGTCGCTGTATTTGTGGTGGACATTCAGCGGTGAGCATGGCGCTCCGCATTTATACTTCGAAAGCAGCAGTGCCGTGCTGAGTTTGGTGCTGTTGGGCAAGTATCTTGAACACCGAGCCAAGCGACGTACAACCAGCGCTCTTAAAGCGCTTGAAAGCTTAAGGCCAACATCGGCTATGGTCTGGCGTGATAACAATTGGCAAGAAGTCCCAGCTGCGGCAGTAAAAAGTGGCGAACGACTATTGATCAAACCTGGTGAGCGTATACCGGTTGACGGCGTTGTAGTTGAAGGTCACTCACAGGTAGATGAAGCGCTTATCAGCGGTGAAAGCGTGCCTGTTTATAAAGCACAAACAGACAAAGTGACTGGTGGTTCGGTGAATCTTGATGGCGTGCTTGAAGTGGATGCAACCAGTGTTGGTGCGGAATCAACTTTGGCAAAAATTATTCGTTTGGTAGAACAAGCACAAGGCGCGAAAGCACCTGTGCAAGCGTTGGTGGATAAAGTGAGTGCGGTATTTGTACCTGCGGTATTGGTGATTGCGCTCATTACATTTTTTGCATGGGGGTTCAGCACAGGAGATTGGCCAACGGGTATTCTTAATGCGGTGGCGGTTCTTGTTATTGCTTGCCCGTGTGCGCTTGGTTTAGCAACACCTGCCGCGATTATGGCAGGTACTGGCACTGCCGCGCGCTATGGGATCTTAGTAAAAGATGCTGGTGCATTGGAGCAAGCAACGGCCATCGATATGGTAATTTTTGATAAAACGGGCACGCTTACGGTGGGCAAACCAGAGCTTAGCAATATGCACACTTTTACGTATCATCAAGACGATGTGTTACAGCTGGCGGCATCGTTACAGCAATACAGCGAACACCCGCTTGCCAAGGCTGTGGTCAATAAAGCACAAGAAAAGCAATTGTCATTACTCCCTGTAAGCGACTTTAAAGTGGTAGCGGGTAGAGGCGTTAAAGCACAATACCAAGATAAAACAGTCTATTTGGGGAGCGGTTTTTGGATGCAAGAGTTAGGCTTAACTTTGCCTGCGTTACCAGAAGAAATACCGGGCGCTTCTTTATCTTGGTTAGTGAGCCAAAATAGTGAACTGAGCTGCGAGTTTTTGGCGTTATTCTACTTTACTGACGAGCTTAAAGCTCATGCTTATACCGCGGTCAAACAGCTTAAGCAGCAAGGGATCAAAGTTGCAATGTTGACTGGAGACAGCCAAAGTAGTGCACAGTACAATGCTAAATTGCTGGAACTGGACGATTATAAAGCGCAAGTTCTGCCAGAGCACAAAGCTGAGTATATTGCTAATGCCCAACAGCAAGGTTACTGTGTGGCAATGGTCGGCGACGGGATCAATGATGCCCCAGCGCTGGCACAGGCTGATCTGGGTATCGCAATGGCAACAGGTACGGAAGTGGCGGTAAGCGCGTCGGCAATGACGTTGATGCGGGGCGAGCCAAGCTTGGTGGCATCTGCTTTAGCGATGGCAAAATTAACCTATCGCAAAATCAAGCAAAATCTATTTTGGGCATTTATCTTTAATGTCATTGGCATTCCATTGGCAGCACTGGGTTACCTTAACCCTATTTTTGCAGGTGCGGCGATGGCGGCCAGTAGTTTGCTAGTCATTAGCAATGCGTTGTTATTGCAACGTTGGCAACCAAAGGAGTAAACGTCATGGAAAAACTGATCACAATCGGCGAAGCCGCGCAGCGTACTGGGCTCTCTGCAAAGATGATCCGCCATTATGAAGCAAGCGGGCTACTAAAGTGCAGCAAACGAAGTGAAGCGGGTTACCGGCTGTACGACTCGCAACAATTACAATTGCTAGGTGTGATAAAGCAAGCACGCAAATTGGGGTTTCCTATTGCGCAGATCCAATCTTTACTCGATTTGTTACAAAATCCAGACCGTACTAGCCGTGAAGTCAAATCGATTGCGCAGCATCATTTGAATGAGATTGAACATAAAATCAATGAACTTCAGCAAATGCGTGAAACCTTAAAGCAGCTGTCGGATAACTGTAGTGGTGACGAAAATGCAAACTGTCCAATTTTAGATGGGCTTTGCCAAAATAGCCTAAAGTAGCCGAAGGTTAGAATAGCCAAACGTTAAAAAGCCAGTCTTCAATGATGAAGACTGGCTTTTTTGTTGTGCAGAATAGCGCTAAGCTTCGAGTAATTGTCTTGACTGAGTAAGTGCGAGCAGTGCAGTTTGTAATCTTGGCAGCGCCGCTTCAATTTCACTCGGTGAAATAGTACAAACGGCAGCGCGATACCAAAGCTGTGACGCTTTAGAACGACAGCCGAAACTGGCGAATGGCACCAGTGCTAATCCCGCGCTATCAATTAAATACCGACTGACTTGATCTGCATTTTCGAGTACGTTTCCATCGGGGGTTTCCATATTGATGGCGTCGATCTTCAAGGTCATATAAATGCCGGCATTTGGTATAAATGAATCGATTGCTATGCCTGCGCCTTTCATATCCTGAACACCCTGATGCAGTACCGCCATTGAGGCTAGTATTTTTTCTTTAAAGCCGGCTAAATAGCTTTGTAGATAGGCTTCATTTTGAAATAACACCGCGGTGGCAAGTTGCTCTGCCGTCGGGGCCATTGCACCTATATGTTCTTGGATCACCTGCATTTTTGCTATCACTTCGTGTGGGCCTGTCGCCCACCCAACTCGAATGCCTGTTGCGGCAAAAGCTTTGGTGCCAGCATCAACCACAATTAAGTAAGGCTTGATATCTGGGCAAAGCGACGCCGGATGATAATGCTCAACCTCTTGCATTGTCAGCATCCAGTACACTTGGTCGTAGATAACGTAGAGCGGTTTGGCGTTTATCGCTCTGCGGCGCGCGTTTTCTGCGACAACCATGTCGCAGATTTCACCGAGCTGTTGCTTTGAAAACATGGAGCCATTAGGGTTTTGCGGTGAGCATAAGGTGATAAGGCGCGCGTCAGATATGTGTGCTTGAAGCTGTTCCGCTGTAGGTAAAAACTGATTTGCTTCGCTGGTTTCAATTGGCACATGCTTGCCACCACACATGGTGGTGTAAAACATGTTATTCCAAGAAGGCACAGGGTAGATCACCTTGTCTTCTGCGCTCACCGTAGCGAGCATCGCAGAATACAGCAAAGGCCTTGCACCGCCAGAGATCAACATCTCCGTATCTGGGTTATAGCTGACGTTAAAGTGCTTTTTAGTTTGTTTTGCTACCTCATCGCGAAGTGATAACACCCCCTCAAGCGGAGGGTAATCGTTTTGCTTGTTCTCGTAAGCTTGCTGGATCTGTGCGGTAAGGTAGTCGGGCATCGGAAATTGTTGCGTGTCAAAATCTCCAATGATCAAATCACAAATTTCTTTCCCCTTTGCAAGCTGCTCCTGCACGTAAAACTCAAGGTGAATAATGTCCGAGTAATCGAGTGCATTGGCTAAATTTGATAGGTTTTCCATTGTTATATTTTTCTCCTTAAGTATCTATTCTAGAATAATTTAGTTTTATTTAGACACGCAAAGTTAGCGCTGCGACTTCTCTAACTTTGTTGAGTGCGAAGTCAATTTCGGCTTCTGTAGTATGCCTGCCTAAGCTAAAACGTATGGTTGCCTGTGCCAGTTCATCCGATAGCCCAAGTGCGGTTAATACGTGGCTCGGCGATAGGTTGCTTGACGAACAAGCTGAGCCGGTACTGACTGAGATGCTTTTCTTTAATAAGCTCAGCATTTTTTTACCGTCGGTGTCATGAAAAGAGACGTTACAAACATGAGGGAGTCTTTCTTCGCTCATGCCATTGACCTGCACCTGTTGTAGCTCCAATAAACCATCTTCTAGCTTGTCTCTTAACTGCTCAACTTTGTCAATTGCGCCATTGCTCAGTTCTCGTTGTGCAAGTTCCACAGCCTTGGCAAAACCAACAATGCCAGGCACATTTAACGTGCCACCACGTAGTCCTTGCTCGCTTCCACCACCGGTGATCTGCGGTCTAATATCAACCACTCTATTGCCATGCTGATGTCTTAAATACAGGCCGCCAACCCCTTTAGGGCCATAAATTTTGTGTGCCGAGCAAGTTAAAATATCAATCGGGCAAGTGGTTAGATTGATATCGACCTTGCCTAGCGCTTGTGTGGCGTCAGACATAAATAGAATGCCATGTTGCTTTGCAATAAAGGCAATGTCGTCGATTGGATTAATGGTGCCAATTTCGTTATTTGCGTACATCACGGTGATTAAAATCGTTTCTGGCGTGATTTCGGCCTTCATTGCGTCAATATCAAAGCTGCCATCTGGTAACGGCGCAAGATAAGAAACGCGAGCGCCTTCCTGTTCTAGATCTCTAAGAGTTGCAAGCGTTGCAGGGTGCTCAATCGACGAGGTAATAATGTGCTTGCCTTTGTGATTACAAGCACGAAATACGCCGCGGATCCCTAAGTTGTTGCTTTCAGTCGCGCCAGAAGTAAAGATAAAATTTTCAGGTTGTGCGCCAAGGGCACCTGCAATTTTTTCACGGGCTTGTTCGACCGCTTTATGGGCGTTCCAGCCATGTAAACCATACATGCTCGCAGCATTACCAAAGTCGTTACAAAAGTAAGGTAACATGGCTTGTAACACTGCTTCGTCGCACGGTGTTGTGGCGTTATGATCTAAATAGATAGGAAAGCGTAGCGACGCTTCCGTGGTGGACTTACTCTCTAGTGCTGTAATGAGTGACATAAAAAATCTCCGTATAAAATTGGGGCAACAGTCAAATTGATGCGGATAAATGCGTGCGTTACGCGTCGCAAGCTTCGGCTAGGGTGCTGGTTTGGGTGTTAATGGAATAATCTTCCATATCAAAGTCAGACAAGAAGATATTGGAGATCTTAACGATATTATCGCCAAGGCTTTCGTCTTGTAGGAAAAGTCCTAACGCTACTTCAGTACCGTTCACGACTTTGTGAAAGTCATCCATTTCAGAGAAGTCCATAATGTGGAATACCCCTGCCTGAGGGTTCATTTTCAGTGCTTTTTGGTATGTATCTTTATAGTGCTGCGCCATAATAAGCGGGCATTTTGCAGTCCATATATCCTTATCTTTTGATTCAGCTAAAACGATGTTTACTCCCTTACTGTTTTCGAATAGAACTTTAGTTACACCGCTGCTCGTTGCGAGTGACAATTGTGGGAAACTTGCTAAATCTTGCGCAATGATTTTACGTAAAGATTGGATCCCACGGTTTTTACAATTGCGCTCACCCTGAAGCACTAAGCGGTCGCGTTTTACAATGCTGTAATCACTTAATACGGCTTCTAGCTCGTCAGGTAATGGCGCAAGCCCTTGGCTGTCGCTGGTCATTGCTGGGGATGCAGAAATATCACAAGACTCACTACCACACTGTAAGCCCAGATCGTCTATCAACACGCCAAGCACCACTTTGAGTTTTTTCTTGTGCTCTAGAATCGCGTTATTTGCGACATTTAACACCTTTACCATTGAATCTATCGAGAATTCGGTTGCGGAATAACGCGGATCAAAATGTCCACCTTCTAGATAAAAGGCGGAGACTGTCGGGTAGTGTTCAGCGACATCCATGCGTATCATATCTAGGAGTTTTTGCTCTACTTTTCCAACCATTTTTTCTTTTAATTTCATTTCGTTAGTCTCTATTTTTTGTTGAGTTAAATGTGTTCACTATCCTTGGCTGCCGCGCCTAATTAACTCCAATAAAAGGACATCAAACGGAAATTAATTTCCGTACTCCATGAGTTCAGTAGTGTTAATCAAGGTGAAGTCATGCTTAAGGTTTGGTTAAATTGGTTAAGTAACTGTAAAGATTGACACGGTGGTAAGGTCAACGTTTGTTTGCATAAAAATTGAGTTTTTTGAAAGTTTTTGTGTGAAATTTTCATTTCAATTGTTCGGCTCGTTACACCACCAATTAGCAGATACCAAGTTATCTCTATGATCTAAGGAGGAGTAATGTGACTCACCCTTTTTGATCGTGGCAACAATTTGCCCTTTTTGGGGAACTCAGTTCTCCAGTTAGAAGCAATAAATATCAAGTAGAACTGTAATTGCTATATGTGAATGAGTTTTCCTACTTTCATGTGGTTGAATAAAGCTTGGCTTATTTATTGCTGTATGAGGCAGGCTAAAAATAAATAAAGTTACTATCTGAAAGCAAGGAGTGGACTCATGCACGTTAATTCGACGAATAGCATAAATATGAACGTTTACACCCAAAGAGGGAGAGCTGAACAGTCAAATCTGCATAGCCAAGAGAACCCTAAGGACCTAGTGGGGAAAACCAACCTAATGTACATGGTTGATGAAGAAAAGGTCACTCGGGTATCACATGAACAAATGACTCATTTAAGTCAGGTATTCGAGCTCAGTGAAGTCTCTCCAGAGGCGGCCCAGCGGCAATACTTGCATCATGGGCAAGCGCGGGAGGTGCAATTAGGTATAGTGGTCGATGGCAAATTGATGGCCTATCAAAATGACAAAGGACACATTACAGGTAAAGGTGGAGTCGAAGCTTTGATAGAGCAAGCCAATGGTGATATTAATCAGCTTAAAGCGTTAGTTCAGCAACAGTACTCCAGTTCCGGCAAAGTTGAAGTTTATGGCGAAAATAATCGTCCAACCAATGCTGAAGTTTTTGAACGTTTTAATGGCCGTTCGTATAAAAGTTTTGTTCACGATGAAATGAATACGCGCAGGCAAGCTAACCATCAAGAACAACTAGCGAGAGATGAATTTTTGCGAAGTAAACTGATGTTTGATCAAGCGCCTCAAGTTGCGGTATTCAAAGTGAAAGGCGAAGTTGTTGGCAGTATGGATGGCAATGGTTTTGCTGATATGGGTAGTAAGCTACTTCAACTTGCAAAGCAAAAAGGCATAGAAAAAGAAGCGCTAAAGCCGCTTTACACGCTCGATCCCGAGCGCACTTCAGAGCAATTTTCAGACTTACTTACACAAGTATTTGGAAATGATGTTGAAGTTGAGCATTTTCATGTCTCAAACGCGCCCACCAGAAACGAGATAAGGCTGTTGAGTAATTAAGCCAAAGATGAGTACAAAACAGGGTAAAGCTTTACGGTTTTGGATTTGTCAACATTCATAACGGTTCGGCGGGTGAACCGCCTTATACAAGCATGTTTTCATTACGGAGTAGGGCTGTGTTACACAGCAACCTTTTGTTTTTGTGAAACTTAATTTTAACTTTTTAAATATAATGGTGCTTTTTGCTGAGCAAGAAACCAGTCAGGTGATGCTAGTTTATTAAAGACGATGTTTATACTAGCCATAATTGCACTGTAACCCCTTGTAACCTGATGTAATAGATAAAATCACTACCCTTAAATATGCTTTTAGAGTAATAGCCTAAAGGAGCATATTAAAATGAGTAAAGAACTAGATATTGCCATTGTGGGTGGCGGTGTATCGGGTGTCTATAGTGCATGGCGTCTTCAACAAGAGCTTGGTGATACACATCGCATAGGCTTATTTGAGTATAGTGATCGTATTGGTGGTCGTTTGTATAGTCGCACACTTCCGGGGTTGCCTAACGTTGTGGCTGAGCTTGGTGGAATGCGCTTTATTCCTGACGATCATGTGATGGTGAGTACGCTGGTGGATGAGCTAAAACTCCAAACCAAAGACTTCCCGATGGGCTCAAAGCTGCCGTTATACCCTTCAAATGCAGAAAGCTCCCCTGAAGCAGGTAGTGAAAACAACCTCTTTTACCTGCGAGGGCAATATTTTAGATATCGTGATTTCGCAGAATGCCCAGACAAAATCCCATACAAGCTTGAAGAAACAGAGCGAGGCTATGGACCGGAAGATCTTCAAGTTAAAGTCATGAACCTCATCTGCCCGGGATTTGCCGATATGTCTCTCGCAGAGCAGATGAAAGTCAAAGTGTTTGGCAAGGAAATCTGGCGCTTTGGCTTTTGGAACTTGCTTGAGCATGTGTTGAGTAACGAAGCATACCTTTTTATGAAAGAAGCGGGGGGCTACGATGCTAATGTGGCGAATGCCAGCGCGGTTACTCAGTTGCCTGCCACTGAATATAGCGATGATACAGTATTTAAGACCCTCAAAGATGGTTTTCAGGCGTTACCGCTGAAGTTATGTGAAGAGTTTGCAGCGGCACCGGGCTGCCTTGACCGCTGTAAGCGCGTTAATATGTTGCATCGACTTGCAAAAATTGAGCTGCATCATTGTGGCGAGTATCGTTATGAACTCACCTTTCAACCAACACAAGTGAACAGCAGTGGGAAAGTGGTTGATAAAGATGCTCCAGCGTACAGCGTTAAAGTGAAGCGGCTTATTTTGGCTATGCCAAGGCGCTCGCTTGAGCTGATTGAATCGCCGTTCTTTGACGACCCTTGGTTAAAAGAAAACATTCCGTCTGTGCTTATCCAAAAAGCGATTAAGATGTTTATGGCTTACGAGCAACCTTGGTGGCGCAGTTTGGGCCTTGTTGCTGGTCGCTCTGTGACTGACTTACCAATCCGTCAAACTTATTACATGGGCACGGAATGCGACCAAAAAGAATGCCTTGAATACGAGACTAACGAAAAAGGCGAACAAGTATGTAAAGTGGAGCATACCTATGGTGAGCCCAATACCAACTCGCTGCTAATGGCTTCATACAATGATATTGGCACTATTCCTTATTGGAAAGGCTTAGAAAAGGGCGAGCATTACCAAGGCTTTATGCCAGCCTATGGTGCAGAAGGTTATACCGAAAATGAGATAGTACCTAAAAATCAGTATCAAATTACCACCGGGATGGTTGAAGCGGCACATCGCCAAATTCAAGCGTTACATAATCAAAAAGCACTCCCAATGCCATATTCTGCAATCTATCAAGAGTGGGGGGATGACCCTTATGGCGGTGGCTGGCATGAATGGAAAGCCAATTATCGTCTCGATGAGATCATGTGCAGAATGCGCCACCCTGTTGCAAGCGAAGAAATCTATATTGTTGGCGAAGCGTACTCCTATGAACAAGGCTGGGTTGAAGGAGCGTTAAATACGGCTGAATCAACATTGGCTGAGTTCTTTGCTTTACCAACACCGAAGTGGTTATCTAAAGACAAAGCACAGTATGAACAGTGGCTTGAGTCACACCACAACTACTTACCAGTAGATTGCCGTAAAGGTGGCTGCTCGTGTCAGCATTCAGCGCAGCAGCCAAATGCCAGTTCGGACACGCTGGACGAAGTCACTGAATTCGCTTATCGAGGTATTAATCATGAGTACCGCTAATTTTACGGTTGCTGACCATTTACTGTGGCGGTTAAGGCAGTTGGGCCTTGATAAGGTGTTTCAAGTGCCTGGTGACTATGTGCAAGAATTTATGACCGCACTGGACAACTTTCCAGGTATTGACGCTGTAGGCGATGTAACCGAACTAGGGGCAGGCTACGCGGCGGATGGATATGCAAGATACAGAGGTATTGGCGCGGTGTCGGTGCAATACGGCGTTGGCACGTTCAGCGTATTAAACGCGATAGCCGGCGCTTATGTCGAGCGTAATCCTGTTGTCGTTATATCGGCAAGTCCGTCGGCTGAAAACCGTGTAGATATTGAAGAAACAGGCGTGTTATTTCATCACTCTACCGGCGACTATAGCGCAGATAAAAAGGTGTTTGAAAATGTCACTGTCGCCAGTGAAATTCTTTCGGATCCCGCTTCTGCTCCTGACATTATTGACAATGCGTTACGCCTTGCCATGAGTGAAAAGCGGCCTATTTATCTAGAAGCATGGCAAAACGTGTGGGGCGCAGCTTGTGATAAACCAGATGGCCATTTAGTGATCCCAAGACCTGCATCTAATCCTACGATGATGGCAAATTTACTCGATAAAGTAATCAACCGACTCAAAGAAGCTGAGAAGCCGTTGGTATTATTAGGCATAGAGATCACGCGACTTGGCATACAAAGGGAAGTCGAAAACTTGCTCTGTAATCTCAATATTCCGTATACCACGACCACGCTAGCCAAATCAGTATTAAGTGAGGCGCAAGGGCTCGGGAAGGAGCTGTTTGTTGGCACCTATGCGGGTGAAGCGTCATGGCCTGAAACGTTTGACTTTGTTAGCAAACGAGATTGCATTTTAGCGTTGGGGGCAATATTCACTGATGACTACCTGACCATGTTAAAAACGCAAGACAACGAATTGATCCGCGTGAATATGGGCGAAGCAAGAATTGGTAACTGCGAGCGTTTTGGTGGTATCGATTTAGCACAGTTTATTGATGATTTAACGGTGTATATTGAGCATTATCCCATGCAGCATCGTACGCTTTGCTCGTTGCCGGAAAACCCCTATTTGAACAGTCCCGTGCATGATTGCGATGCCATCACCTACGAAAACTTCTTTTGCACATACCAGAAGCAGCTAGCCCGATGCCAGAAGGTGCGTGACTTCAACCTTATTTTAGGTGAAAGCTCTTCGCTTTATATGGCGGCTCGTTTAACTGGTATTGAAGAAAGTCGCTTTATTAGTGACGCAGCTTGGGGATCGTTAGGTCATGAAACCGGTTGTTCACTTGGCACAGCCTTGGCTGACAATCGACGTAGTATTGTGGTTGCGGGCGACGGTGGATTCATGATGATGTGCCAAACACTGTCTACCATTAGCCATAATAAACTCAATACGGCAGTGTTTGTAATGAGTAATCAAGTGTATGCAATTGAGCAGTCGTTTGTTGATATCTGTGCGTTTACTCCTGCGGGCGCATTTGCACCATTTGATGATTTACACCGTTGGGACTATAAATCATTAGCGAGCGCGTATTTTGTCGAATATTTACATGTAGAGACCGTCGCGGATCTAAATGGGGTTTTTGCTACGCTTCATGAAAATCCATGTAAGCCGTACCTCATTAAAGTAAATCTTGATAAAAAAGACCTCGCACCGGCGATACAGGATCTCGCCGAAGCCATTACGGGTAAAAAAGTGGACGACTGTCCATGTGGAAAGAACACAGCACAAGGAAACAATAATGCCTAAGCAAATCAGCAAACCTATCCCAGAATATCAGTTAGACGAAGCACAAAAGCGTATTGACCGCTACTGGCGCGCGACACAAGGTTTTATACTTGCGTTAGAAAGCAAACATGGCTTTTCTGCAAAGCAGTTACTTACTTTATTGCCAACGGGTGATACTTCGATGGAGCGCTTCAGAGAATATCAAGCTAAAGCGCTTATCTTTAACACACGATTTCAGTTTTCGCCCTCGGTGATTGTAATGTGTAACAATACTGATGATGTGATGCGTGCCTATCAAGAAGCGATAGAGTTTAACTTACCCATTCGGGTGCGCTCAGGTGGCCATGATCATGAAGGGGAGTGCAGCGGCACAGATGTGGTGTTGCTGGATTTAAGCGGTTTAAAAGACTTCTCCATCGAGAAAAAAGGCGACGATTATATTGCCCATATTGGTTCGGGCTATCGCTTTTATCAATTAGTCCCAAAGCTTGCAGAATCTGGTTACAAGGATATTCCACCGTTAACCATTCCACATGGCACTTGCGCCACGGTTGGGTTAGCTGGGTATATTCAAGGCGGTGGTTGGGGCCCATGGACGCGAGCAAAAGGAATGTGCTGTGAGTCACTCGTTGGTGCAACTGTTATTTTGCAAGATGGCTCAAGAGTTGAGGTATCTGAAACTGAAAATGAAGATCTATTATGGGCGCTACGCGGAGGCGGAGCGTTAAGCTATGGAATAGTGACGGAGTTTAGAGTCAAAGCTTTTGAGCTACCTGAAGAAATCCACCGCTTTGAAATTAACTGGAATAATGAGGCAGTTGGCTCTACAGACTTAGCAACTTGGCAGTTGCTCAGCCAGTGGGAAAATGCCATTAACGACACGGGAAAGGATACCGAGAACTTAGTTGGTACTAACCTAAAAATCAACGCGGTCCCAGATGTTAGCGAGTGTGAAAAGTCATCTGGCTACGAAAAGACCTTAAAGCACCCAAGTACCATGTATGGTTATTGGCAAGGCTCCGAAAAAGCGCTGATTCAGTTTGCTAAGCAATATTTTCCTGCTGCTAAAGTGCAGGTGACAGGCACGGACACCAAGCAGAACTATAGCGAAGCATTGATGTCTGACTGGTCACGAAACTCTGTGGCTAACCTCAAAAAGCTGGGATTAAAGGGGACGCTTGCCGCAAGCCTTGATGGTGAACCATTTACACCAGACTTCGACGCCCCAGCGCCACACAAAATCACCTCAAAGCTCGTGCGTGAGTCTGGCCTTACCGAACAAGGCAAGTTGGCGCTATTGCGTTCACTCACATCGCCTTTATTGTTTGCACAAAATGCCCCACTTGGACTATTTAGTTATGTCACTCTAGGTGCCATTTCGGGTAAGTTTTATGCCAATGATACATGTGATGATGCTAAGAAACGTGTTGCCTTCCCGTATACAACGGCGCAGTACACCATTCAATACCAAACTTGGTGGAATACTGAGTTAAAGTACGACGGCAGTTACGACAGCAAACGCCTTGGTCAAGCAAATCCAGTCTACCGCTATGTAAACCGTGCACTTGATTGGATTGAGGTTAGCCGCGACACCACCATAGAAGGGGCATACGGCGCGTTTATCAGCTTTAAAGACGCATCCATTCCGACGAAAACCTACTTCCAAGAGAATTACGAAAAACTCATTGAAATCAAAGAGGAGTATTCGGGTTTCACTGTTAAATTAGACTGTGGTAAAGAGGTTTACGTCAATTTCAATCGCCTAAGAACCCGTAAGACAATTATTTAATAGTGTTAAATGCGAAGAGCAAAAAGCCAGTATCGGCTTTTTGCTTGGTTTCATCTTGAGGTAGGCGCAGTTTTACACAGCGATCTTATTGTTTTTATGTCGGGCTTTGGGCTTAGGTTAGAGGGATAAATTCTTCAACGAGTATTTGTCGAAACACATAAACTGCTCGGCGAGTGAATCGCCTCCTACAAGCATGACTTCACTACCGAGTAGGAGCTGTTTTACACAGCGATCTTGTTGTTTTTATATTGAATTTTTGGCTGGTGAGAGCTGGTTTTTTTCATCAAAGATTCGTTGAAAACTTAAACTGCTCGGCGAGTGAATCGCCTCCTACAAGCATGACTTCACTACCGGGTAGGCGCTGTTTTACACAGCGATCTTGCTGTTTTTATATTGAATTTTTGGTGGGTGAGATGAGTGGGGGGTCTTCATCAAAAATTCGTTGGGAAACATAAACTGCTCGGCGAGTGAATCGCCTCCTACAAGCATGACTCACTACTGGGTAGGAGCTGTTTTACACAGCGATCTTGTTGTTTTTATTAATCGCCAAAGCGACTAATAAGCGGTCTTTGAGTAACCGAGTGCGCCTAAACGGGGGGTAAACCGTTTTCAACCTTTTTATTGAGCACAGCAACAAATCGCTTTGAGTTTTCGTCCGGTAAAATGGAAAAATCAGTCATAGACTTCCTTGAGTTAGAAAAGAGGCGCTTAACCATATCATAATAAAATTATCACCGCGCCTCGGCTTCAGTAGTTGGTTGTAATATCTTAAAGATCTCCTAAGGAGAAACAGTAAATTTTTTTAGGCCAATCAATTGTCCTGAACTGGTGACAACGTGCACCTCCCACTTACCGGTTGAGTCGGCCGGAAAGTTGTTCTTATGGCTCCAAGCTCGATAACCTTCCTCGCGTCCACCGCTAATATTTAAGGGAATTCGGTCAACCACTTGTTTGTTGTGTACCCACACGTGAAAGATTTTTTCGTTTAGTCCCCGCGGTGCTTTTACTGCGCTCCAGCTGTACAAGCCTTGTTCGTGAAGCGAATGGCTATCGAGATGTTGAATGCTGTTCACCGGCTTTCGTTGCTGCCTATCAACCTCATAAGCCAGCGCAATGTCGTTGAGCCGTAAGGCCGCAGGGGGAACCCAGCTACGTAACTGCCACAAACCAGCGCTAAGTGCACTTAGTAGCAGAGCCAATAAGGGAAAACGCCACCATCTTGCGTTTGGCATGACATTGCCAAGGCTCGGTAGGGTAAGCACAATGGCGGTCACTAGCGCTATTTGTATACTTTGGTCAGTTGTCAGGTGAAGCAAAATAGGTAGCGCAACTGAAATCACAACAAACAAAGCAAAATTGTGGAAAACCATAAACAGCACATTATGGCGAGCTAGCTTTTTGTAATATATCGGGTCCACAACGGAGATAAACGCGCAGAGTGCAATTAAGCAGGTAAACGCGGCCTGTGGATGATTCCATGTTGTGGCAGCCAAGAAAAAAGGCAGTGCAAAGAACAGGCTTTCCTGTTGCACCATTTGCAGAGCAAAGCGCATAAAGTTGGGTGACAACACAATACCAAAGCGTTGTTCAACTTGGTCGCGTAGCCAGTTGTCAATAATAAGCCACAGCCAACTGGTGAGTAAAAGCAGAGCGATGATCTGTGAAAACGACTCTTTACGTTCAACTAAAATAAAGCTCGCTATACCACTGCAAAAAGCCAACAACGCCATTAGGCCCGGCCACTTCTGCATCATCAAAATAAATTTTGTTATTAGGTTTTTGAAATAACGCATTGAGATAGAAATTGCTTGCTGGTCTTTAAGATTCAAACACTTCAACCATGAATGCAGTATGAGTTTAGTAATTAACACACATAACTTGCTAATATTGGTTTGGATGGCGTTAAGTGTGTTTTGATTAATGCGCGAATGTCACTCGACTGGTTTTGGCTTAACTTAAAAGCGCCATGCATCGAATTGATTTTAATCTTGAAAAAGTTAATGGCGTTAAACAGCGACTGACGCTGATTGGCAGGCACGTTATCAAGCTGCCAATCACTATTTGAAAACTGCTCAAAATGCGTTATTTGCGCTTGCATTGACGCGTATTTTTCAACATCAGTAGCAATAAGTGCGAGCTCACCTTCCACTATCACATTTGCGTACAACCATGTGGGGAGCTTAATGTCAGAGATAACAGCGGGTGAGAGGTAATGATCTTCACAGTGAAAGATTGCTTGGATAATACCGCCTGTGTGAAAAATCGGGTTGTCTTTTGTTGCGTGTCCAAGTAAATAAGCATGGTCATCACTTAATGTTAGCGGTACAAAAACCGTCTTTAACTTGCCTTTTTGTATCACTGTCAGCGTGGCCAGCGGGTGTTTTGTGATCACAGAGCTGAGTATGTTTGAATTGCTTTCAACGTAATAGTTTCTTGGGTAGCTCATAACTTTTCCTCCAACCTTGCTTTCACTTCAGGCCACATCTCGTCGGTGATGGCAAATCGTGCCGTATTACGATAACTTCCATCGGGCAGGCGCCTATCTTTTAATGACAGTCCTTCAAAATGGGCACCGAGACGTGAGATGGCATTACGAGACTTATGGTTAAATTCATGAGTTTGAAATTGCACACGCACCAATCCAATCGCTTCAAAGGCATATTTAAGCAGCAGGTATTTGGCGTGGGTATTAACATGCGTGCGTTGAAATTCAGTGCCGATAAAAGTATGGCCAATCTCGGCACTTAGGTTGAGTTTATCAAGTCTAAACAAGCGGCTATTACCAGCCAGTTTACCTGAGTCTTTATCTATGATTGCAACAACCAGTTGCTCGCTTTCATCAAACTGTGCAGAGCCGTAAAACCACTGCTCTATGGTTTTTTGATCGCGACAATAATTGTTAAATACCCACTTCCAGATCTCGGCTTTTTTGCCTCGAGCCAATAACTCAGGTAAATGCGTAGCCTCAAGTGGGGTGAGCTTGACGCGATTGGATTCTAGTGTTTGTTTTGAAAGCATCAATATTCCATTCATTCTGTGTTTTTAATTCTTGCATATTGCGCTGATTTTGGTTGATATAAAACAACCAGATTTAATAATTTAATTAGACCACTTTTGATTTCTATTAGCCCAAAAACACAGTCTCACGATGTTAAACATAAACGCTTAGCAGATGTTTTGCGCAGCGCCATTACTGAAGGTAAGCTCACTCCCGGTGACAAACTTCCTTCAGCCCGAAAGCTGGCTGAGTTACATGGTATGAATCGTCACACGGTGATGAATGCCCTACAAAACTTGGTAGCTGAAGGCTGGCTAGTGGTTAAAGAGCGCAGCGGCTATCGAGTCAATACTGAACTGCCTATTTTCAGTAGCCAACAGATAGACACTAAAGTGGCTTCTACACCACGAATCGTGCCGCAATTTGCTAAAACACTAACACCAGTAAGCAGCACTAAGCGTTCGGCCTACCGCTATAGTTTTGCAGGGGGCTTACCAGATCTTCATGCCTTTCCCTATGATGAGTTTAAGCGGTTTTTGGTAAAGGCATGTCGCAAAACCAATGTCAGTCATTTTCACTATTCAGACATTGCGGGGTGCGCGTTACTGAAATCCCAAATTCAGGCATATTTGCGCAGAGCGAGGGGGTTGGTATGTGATGACTTACTGATTTGCAATGGCTCCCAAGAAGCCCTCTCATTGGTGGCAAATGCATTTATAAACCCAGGTGATGGTGTTGCCATCGAAATGCTTGGTTATCCTCCTGCGCGGCATACTTTTACCAATGCAGGTGCTGAAATTTTTGCTTTAGCACAAGACGCAGAAGGCATTAAAGTGGAGGCCTTGGCGCGCTGCCTTGAACAAAATAAGGTGAAGTTGCTGTATTTAACGCCACTGCATCAATATCCTACAACGGTCACATTGTCTGTACCGAGGCGCATGGCGATTTATCAGCTGTGCCAGCAGTATGGCGTATTTATTATTGAAGACGATTACGACCATGAGTTTCATTATCTCTGCCCACCGTTACAGCCTATGGCGGCAAGCGATCCAAGTGGTATTGTGATTTATATTTCTACCTTTTCAAAAATCATGTTTGCTGGTGCTCGTGTGGGTTATATGAGTGCGCGGGCAGATGTGCTTGCGCAATTGGTGGCACGTAAGCAGCTACTTAATCACAAAAATGATGCGCTTACCCAGTTGGCTGTGGCTTACTGGATGGAAGAGGGCGGGTTTGAGCGTCATTTACGCCGCATGACCAAAGCCTATCAAGGACGACATCAGGCGATGGCGCAGCACCTAAGCGAGCTTAAAGCTAAGTTAGATATTGATTTTGAAGTGCCACAAGGCGGTATGGCGTATTGGGTAAACAGCAAACGCGATGTCTCGAGATTATCTGAAAAAGCACGTGAAAAAGGGATTTACGTACAATGTGAACCTGAATTTACCCTCGATAAGGCTAGTAGTTTAAGTCATATTCGCTTAGGCTTTGCGGCGCAAGAAGTCGAGCATCAGCAAGCTGGGCTGGGTGAGTTATTTGCCTTGGTCGCAGAGCTGGAGAAAAATCATGAATAAGCAACAAGCACTGGTCGAATTTGTTACATTCGGCCCACACAAAGCGCAGGCGTTAAATATACTACTGAGCGACAACAGCGCAGTATCGCTTATTATTAGCAAGGCGATGTTAAGAGTGGTATTGGCAAAGTATCTCAGTGGTGAAATCGACGAAGATGAACTTGAAAATTGGGCTGGGTTTGTTGAGCTGCGTGACGAGGTTGACTGCACCTTGATAGATGATTACCTCTATGCGTTGAATAATCCGGAGCTGATGGGTGGAATTAACTTCGATTCCATCGGTAATATGTTGAAACTCATTAAAGGTTAAACACAAAAGGAAATACCATGAGACTAATCGCGGCCGCATTGTTTTTATTAAATTATCAAATCGCGTTGGCGGGAGGAGATGTGTGTGAAAACCCTATCTCAACCATAGACATCAATGAGTGTGCAATGAGCGAACTTAACGCGCGAACTGAAACACTTGAACGTTACTACCAAAAAAGCCTTGAACATAATGCCTTTGATGAGCAACTGGTGGAAGCGATTAAGGCCTCGCAGTTGGCGTGGCAAAGCTATCTCGATGCCCACTGCGGTGCGGTATATACCCAATGGCGAGAAGGCACTATTCGCGGTGTGATGGCGCTCGAATGTCGTAAGGAATTAGTTAAAACCAGAACTCACACTCTTTGGGCTAACTTTTTGACTTATATGGATAGTACGCCACCAGTGCTACCTGAGCCACAATAGGCTCCCGACACTCCGACTGCTCCTCAATCTAAAGCTGCCTTGTCTATATGCAAGTCGGTACGTTGGTTACCGCTAGGTGTGGGGCGGGCGACTAATACTACTTTTCTGTTTTAAAGTAGTGCGTCACTTAATATCATTAGCATATTACCTCAACCCAAAAGGTAGGCGATCCGTAACTATGAATGCTTTTCAGTAATGTAATGTAGTGTAATGTTTGCGCTGTAATATTGATACTATTATATATTCTTAACACAATATTAATAAATGTTAGGGAGCAGCGTATGAGAAATCCAATGTTACTGATTTTGAGTGCTATCTTGTCCTCTTCATGTGCTGTTGTTGAGGATGCCAAACGCGAGCACATCGGTCACTCAAATCATTCAACTCAATCAAGTCAGTCAAACCACTCAGGCTATACACCGGTTTACTTTGATGTTGAACACTATAATCCAATTGGTGTCGTCCCCAGCGATGTGTTGTCAAAGCAAAATGATTGTAAATATGAGTATATTGAACCTGAGCTTAAATCGTTGACTGCGCCTGATGTGCTTAAGTCAGAAAATGGAGCGCTAGACTTTACGCTGGCAGTACAGTATCAACAAAACAAAATAGCCAAATGTAATACTTGGTTAAGAAATTATGCTTACAAGCAAGGCGATCAAAAAGAATTTAAGAGTGCGCTCGTTGGGCCAACACTTAAACTGGCACCTGGAGATATTTTAAGATTTCGCCTAGAGAATCGCTTACCAACTTGCGAGAGTTATACTGGTAAAAAAGATCAAAATTATTTATGTGCAAGCTCCGAACACGCAGGACATCACTCCGATATAAAGATGTCTAAAGAGGATGCAGAGGAGATGAACACGCCGCATAATTTTAATGTGACTAACTTCCACACTCATGGCCTGTGGGTGTCACCTAGCAAGCAAAGTGACAACGTACTATTGGAAGTTAAACCCGGGAAAGGGTTTCAATATGAAGTAAGAATACCAAAATCTCATCCTCAGGGGACTTTTTGGTACCATGCGCATGTACATGGTTCAACTGCACTTCAAGTATCTAGCGGGATGGCCGGGGCCATTATTATCGAAGGTGGAGATCCCAAAAAGGATATTCAAAACCAACCTCAGATAAAAGGCAAGAAAGAGCAAGTTATTGTGCTTCAACAGATTGCTTACGACTGTCATGGGCAAATCGAATATTACGATGCTAAAAATCGACCAGCTGGTGTTCCAGTTTGCCAGATAGACGGCAAAGACTTTGACATCTTTGGTCCCGGCGAATGGCAACAAACTAAGCGGAGAACCTTAATCAATGGTCAGGTTGTACCCAAAGTAATTATGCGGCCCAATGAAATTCAGCGTTGGCGCTTTATCCATGCTGGTGTACGTGAAACAATTAAGCTTTCTGTTGTTCGTAAACCTAATTGGGAACAGGATATCAACCCTAAGCCATTAGGCTACTTGAATCAGATCTCTGTTGATGGTTTAAACACAGGCCGTTTGGACAAATGGGATCTTAGCAGTGCAGTATCCTCAACTGAGCCGTTACAGCCAGGATATCGAGCAGATTATCTTTATCAAGCTCCGAGCAAAGAAGGGGTTTACTGGCTAGTGGATTTGGATTCTGTGCCACAAAAATCACTTCAAGGTGTGCCAGAAGATACTGCAGAACTGATGCAAATTGTGGTAACCGGAGAACCCGTTTCTAAGGCCGAAGCCGTATTACCAACTAGCGCTGGGCTAGCGCAATATCGAGCCCATGAAGCACCAACTCAAGCTGAAATAAAAGCCATGGACAAGAGTACGGATAAAGAAAGTATGATGTTTTACTTGGGCTCACGTGTTGCCGTGGATAGAGCGATAAAAAGCGCACAGAGCAAAAAAGTAGATTTCAGCTGTGAGAATATAGGGAATAAAGACGTTAATAATGGTGTGCTTCCTGATGATAATAAGCTTTCAGACGAAGAAAAATCCAAAGACCTTATTTTCTCTGTTGACGGCAAGCCTTATGGTGAGATTAGTACTCGAGAATTAACTCTTGGTACATGGCAAAGATGGGATTTGTGTACCCGAGGCCTTGCTCCAATGCATCCTTTCCACATTCATGTGAATCCATTTTACGCGTCAAGAATAGGTCCTGACGGTGAGCAGCAATGGGTATGGCGGGATACATTGGCGATAGAAAAAGATAACGACTCGCCTGACGATAAACGCAAAGGTGAGAAGCAATCTAAAACTGCACCACATACAGTGATTTACAGTAAATATCGTTATCCAACATCACTCCCTGGATTTACTGGCGATGTAAAAAAACAGTACACAGGAGAGTTTGTATTGCATTGCCATATTCTAGATCATGAAGATCAGGGCATGATGCAAAAAGTAAAATTAGTTGAGAGTAACTAGCTTAAACGCTAGTAACGCACGCATCTTTAGCTGCAAGCTTTTCGCTAACAGGGGCGTATGTACTTCTAATCGCTCGCTATTTGGTAAGTAAATTCGTCAGTCTCTAAGCTCTATTACCCAGATGGTAGTAGAACTTAGAGCGAGATAGGGGCAAGATTTGTCTGTCAAATAAGCGCAAAGTTTGCCCATGTTTGTATAAATTAGATTCACCGCAATATGAAACCTGCACAAAGCCTGATTTACAACAGCTGTGACAAAAAAGTTACCCAGTTAGATCTATTGCTAACTTGCTAACTTGCCAAGTGCTGATTGCGCTTTTTTCTTAAGTGCTTTACTTAGTGCTTCGGCTATCACTTCTTGTAATAGTTGTTGTGCAGTTGCCACTTGGTTTTGGGCTTTGGCGATCGTCGCTAGCTGAAACTTGATTTGGCTTTTGTCCGGCATATCGTAGCTCGGGGTAGCTTCTTCAAGGTATTGACGCAAGGCGGCTGCCCCCTCGTTATGGTGGCGTGCTAGCTGTTGACTGATTGTTCCAATAAGTACAAGTGAGCGGTACTTGGCTTTTTTCTGCTCTGGCGTCGTTGCTTCCATTCGAGCTGCCTTACGAAGTTGATGTAAAGCAGGCTCAAGCTCTTTTTGTTCTTGATACACGATACCTAAGGTGTAATAGAGTTCGGGTTCCGTGCCAAAATCTTTTGATACCGTTTCGAGTGAGTGAGCAAAGGCGGCTTTATCATCTAACTTCGCATAAAGGTGTAATCGTGCTAGGTGTGCGGCGAAGGGATCTATTTTTTCTAACTGCTTGATATGTTTGATAGCCTCTTGTTCATCACCGCCAAACATAGCGGGCGCATTGAGGTAAAACTTGATCAAAGCGCTACGATAATTGGCATTATCTGGTGCGAGCTCCACGGCCCTAAGGAACGAACGTTTGAGTTTTTTGATGTAGCCAGAGATCTTAAAAATGCTAGCTTTTTCGGCAAGTACCGCGACGACTTCAGCATGACAGAAATAAAGTTCAGCGTTTTTAGGCTCACTTTGGATAGCGTTTTCTATGTGTTGCAGTGCTACGTCTGGTTGATCGCTTTTCAGCGCAATACGAGCCAACATTAAAGGCTTACGAACATCACTGCTCTTGGTTTCTTGTAGTATGGACTGTGCTAGGCGGTAATTGCCGTTATCGAACTCAGTCTGGCCTTGCTCTAGGCTGGTGGCGTTGGTCAGGGCGCTAAACATTAGCATAGCCAGTGGTATTAAGTGACTCGTTTTCATTGTGGATACTCCTTTGAATGTCATTGTTTGGTTGTGGCGTTTGTTTTGAACGTGGTTTGAGAGCGGTAATAAGTATGTTTTGATTACTCATTTATAGCGTTGTATTGATTGGAGCCGTGCGGCATTCGCCACCTAATCACTGTCCAAGCGATCGTCAGAAGTAAACTGAGCTGAATAGCCACAAGAAATAGATAGAATGGATCTGTTTCAACACCACCGAGTATAAACAAAAAGGTCAATACGACGGCGACTAAATTGCAGGCTCGGTTTAGGTGATAGTTAAGATACTGAGACAGAAAAATCATTGCAATTGGGATCTCGATAAGAATGGCAGAGATCAGTAGTAGCGGTTGTGATAATTTGACCGAGCCGGAATAGCCCGTCATCAACGTTTCTATTACTCCAGGAGTTATAAATGCGGAGACAAAGGCCAAAATATCGGCATAAATCATATTTAACATGACCAATAACCACAGTGTGGCGACCTTTTTATGTGTATTGGCGCTGTGAGTTGACTGACCAGTTGCTGCTGCAGTTGTCATACTTGTTTCCTTAAGTCATATTGGCTTATCTATTCAGATGTTAGAGCTCTTCCCTCATCTTTATCTAAGGGATGGAGTAAGACTAACTATCACTGGCTGAGCTGTCGTCCTTGCGTAAAGGCGCGGACATGATTTAAGGTTCTTTAAATTTAAAAGTATGAAAAACAAAGTATTACGGATAGGTTTGTTTCAAGTTTCAGGAGTGAATGGTGGTTGATCCTATCGTTATGGTGCTCACTGCAATGCTCATTGGGCAAACTGTACTCAGCGTGCCAATGCTAATGATAAACAAAAAGACGCGTGTTTATCGCCTGCCGTTGATGTTGTTTCTTACAGCCTGCGGAGTACTTGCCCTCAATGTCATCGTGCCCCATTTGTTTCCCAGTTGGTATCAAGCGTACACCGTTATTGGCTTTCCGATGCTATTTGTACTTTGTCCTACACTAAGGTTGTACATTGCTGGGCTGACAGAGCAAAGGCAAGAGGCGTTCAGTAAAGCAGATCTTAACGCGTTTATTTTACTGTGGCCTGCGATGGCAGTATCTGTCGCGATAGGTGCTTTACCTCCTGAGCAGCACAGTGCGCTCTTTGTTAGTGATGAGGATCCGAGCGGATTATATTCATCAATACTTGCAGGCATTATGCTGGTCCTTATGTGCCTTTGGCTAATAGAATGTAGCGTCACACTTGCGGTAATAATGAAGCGTTTGCTGGCTTTCAAAAGGCAGTTAAAAAATCATTACTCTAACCTTGACGACCGCCGGCTCTACACTACCAGAAGGCTGGTTTTTGCAGCGATATGTATATGGATATTTGCGCTATTCTCTGTTTCTATATCCAATTTGCTTGGCCAAGCGCTACTGACACTGAGAGCGGAAGTATTCACGGCGCTAATACTTATTTGGTGTGTCACCTTTTTTGCAATGCAACATACACCGATGTTGCCAGTAGGTTTGGCGAGGGAGAAAATTGAGCATGCGGTTGAAGGTCTGGACGCTACAAAGCATAAAACTACACCAGACAAATACAGAAAATCAGCACTTAGTGGCGAGCAGTCAGCGCGAATTGTCGATAAAATTACTCGAGTGATGCGAGATAAAAAGCTCTATATGGATGCTAATTTAACTCTTAAAAAACTGGCGGATGCCAGTGGCGTTTCACCCAATTATCTTTCTCAAACATTAAATGAAACGCTGAGGGTAAATTTTTTCGACTTTGTAAACCAATGGCGAATAGAAGCGTCAAAATCGGAACTATTGACTAGCGCAGATTCCGTGCTAAAGATTGCTCTAGACGTTGGTTTTAACGCCCGCTCTTCATTCTATAAGGCGTTTAAGAAAGAGACAGGGGTTACGCCGGGCGAGTTTAGGAAACAACACGCTCGGCAAACTTGTGAATAGGTTGCGGGTTATCGCGGCGAAGTCGTTGAACTTTCTTTGAGTAGTAGGACGCCAAGCCCTATAAACCATAGGATTTGTCCGAGACCAAATATAGCTGTGGTAACTTCAAAAAATGGGTTTTTGGCAAGGAAAGATAAACCTGAAAATAATGTTAAAACCCCAGCCAAACTTACAAGCAAACCCCAATAATGGAGCAGTGGGCTAAATATTTTATGTTTGAGACCGATGCAACTGATTGCTAACACCCAAATCGCACCAACTAATTCAATGCCACCGCCAAGTGCATCTACCACTATCGAAATGGTGCGATTGATCGTTAACGCAAGTGTCGGATCCATTTCATGAAATTTTGCAATCGCTTCAATGCTAGTTAAAAAAATCATGGTACTGGCAAGGACAATCGCCGCCCAAATATAGCCTACAATGCTAGCAAACTTCATGCAGTCAGGTGACATTGTGCTAAAGCGTTGATGAATTGCTTGCACCAACACAATCAGGGCAAAGCTGAAGATAATCCCAATCACGATATAACCAAGAAAAAAGGTATCGCGATTTTGCACAAAGAAATCTAGATAAAGCGCTGGTGTATTGTGCTCACTTGAGTCTAATACCCCAAAAAATAAAACAAAACCAAACAAATAAGTCGCGGCTTCTGTGAGTGCCGCGACACCTCCCCATTTTTGTAATGACATAGTACACCTGTAAAACTCGTTTATTATTGTTGTACTCAGTTTAGCAACATATTAAGTATCAGCTCCAGAGTAGGGTGTGTTTATTTGTAACAATAGTTTATTGAGCAGGGAATTCGGGAGAGGAGAAGAGCACCTTCAGGTGCTCTCTAAGCCATATTAAAGATGAACGATGCTATCTACATTGCCATCAGGATCGTTTGGTGTTTTACCATCTGTACTTGGGTTACCATTTCGCATCATGATCACTGCACAGGCAGCAGGTGAATCCATCGAAGTGGCTGATATGGTTATCATGCGATTTGGTGAAGGTAAACAGCATAGCGACGCTTCGCTATGCTGTTGAAGTGAGGTTTGCAGGTTATGCAGATATTCTGCGTCTGCCAAAAGCCAACAGTGTGCTTAGCATCGCCAGTAAAAAGCCAAATGCACCTCCCGAACTGCCTTTATCTTCCTTATCGGTCGTTGTTGGAGTTGTGTTTGCTTTGTACTGTGCCTTTACAACTAACTCACTGGTGACCTTGTCAAAAGCTATATCCCACCCAGTAAAAGCATAACCATTTCGCTGTGGCTCTGCAGGTGGCGTTGCTGCTTGCCCATGAACGACTTCTGCTGCTTTGATGACTGTGTCATCCCAATCCACAAACTTCACTTGATACTTATTAATCTCAAATTGTGCCGTAATGGTAAGGTTTTGATTAACATCATTAAAGTCGTTATTCCAGCCTGTAAATGTATAACCTTCCCTGGGCGGAACTTGAGGAGCCGTAGCAGCACTATTTTCTTCAATAGTTTGCGTAGAAAGCACGCTTCCATCCCAGTTCTTAAACACGACATTAAACTGCTTTAGGTCAAAGCTTGTCACCTGAAATGTGGCTTTATTATTTGAGTAGTCTAATTCAGGAGCTACTGATGAGAACCGGATAGTTGGTGCAAACTCGCCAGCTTCACTTGGCGCAACCTTAAACGAGACTTGAACTGACTCAACATCAGGACCATTGCTAAAGCGGCATGAACGACGATTATTTAGATCTTCACAGCTGACCATATATTCTTGATCTATTGAGTGAAAATCAAACTTTAATGCGGCCTCTGAGTCTAGATAGAGATCAAATAGACGCGGCAAACTGGATAGTGTATTTTCAGTTATTTCCAGTGTGACAAGAGTGCTTGTCCCTGCTTTTAGCTGCTTTGCTCCCGTTATATTCTTAACTGAAACTTCACTTATTTGCGCTTCGTCAACAAAGATGTAGGGTGTAGCGCCTAACGTTGTTAATTCTCGCGCATAAGCACCTTGGCTATATATGCCTGCGGAGTCTATTTGAATATTTGCATCCAGTTGCCAAACCCCTTTACCCTTTTGCAAGTCGTCGTTACTAAAGCTCACACTGGTAGTGCCGACAAACTCATCTTGGTCATTGCCTTGCTGCCATTGCTCTATAGTAAAGAGTTTATCTTTCGCTTCAGCTCCCTCTGGTGCTCTAAGAGCATAGTAACCTTTGGTCATGCCTGATACATCTGACATTGTGACGGTTAGGGTAACATCTTGATCGCCATTCGTTGAAGTGAGTTGGTTTGACGAAAAAGCGACGTTGTCGATACTCGGAGGAGCAATATCTAGTTCAGTTTGATTTTTAACCGTAACAACAGACGGTAGACCGAGCTGATTAAAGTGACCTCGATTGTAAGCACCAATATTTCCATTGCTATCAGTGAGCATCGCAGAGGCAACAAACCACTCACCTGGCAACGCTTTATCTGTAAAGGTAAATGAATAATTTGAACGATATACCCCTTCGACGTCCGTTTCTTGCCAATCAGATGACTCAGCATATTTTATGGCAAGAGATTTATATTGGCTAGGCGGTGAGACTCTAATTACACCTTTTGACATTGTTGAATGGTCATAAGCTTCTATGGCTATATTAACCGTTTTATCTCCTGTATTTACATCAACTTCAGTGTCAGAAATCGTAATAGATTTTATTTCAGGGTTAATGCCTTCAGTGACTTTATCATTCGTGACAACGATATATGGGTTAAAGCCTGCAGCTTGAATTTCATTCTCACGTAGCCAAAAACGAACGGCATTGTTTACGTCAACTAAGTGGCTTAGGGTTAAAAACCACTTCCCATTAACATCTGCATCGGTGAAAGTGAAACTCACTTTACTCTCATAAACTCCCGGCTCGTCTGTTTTCTGCCAATTAGAAGCTACTGCTGATTTATTGCTCCCCCAACTAAACCCTGTCGGTGGGGATAAATAAACGCGCGCACCTTTTACACCGCTTTCATCGTAAAATCTTAATGTAATATCGACGGTTTTTTCTCCATCGTTTACATTAACAGAGTTCGTGGTTAAGAGGATTGACCTTATCTCTGGTGGGGTCCGGTCAGTTTCATTTGTAGTTTTTTGCTCTTGGTAGCAGTGGGTGTTGAGTACATCTAGCATAGACTCGGCAGGTAATAAACTGTCACTTTCGCCATTCGCAGCGTTCGCCATTAATAATTCAATTTTTGTATCACAATCTATTTTTGGGTTAGTGATGGTATCTAAACTAAGCGATAGGCTTGCTTGTGCATTCATTGCTGCTAGCCCAGAGACTAGCGTTGCCAGTGTGGTTTTTTTAAAAAGATTAAAGCTCATTGTTAGTCCTTTAAATTATTATGTGTAGCACTATGCAGCGAAATACTTGGTTAGTACTACAAAATTGAGTAAACACCCTAAATTACCATATGGATCCGGATCTTTAGAGGATTTTTTGTACTAAAATTGTGAACAAATGTGAAAGCCTAGTTTTTCTAATCTGTTGAGTTCAGGTGCTTTTTAAGGTGTTCGATAAAAAGTTGGGTTTTATAGGGTGTGTAGTTTGTCTTGGGATAATACGCCCATAATTGTTTTGCTTCAGATTTTACTTCAGGCAATACAGGTATGAGCAAACCTTGGTCGAGCTCCCTTTTCACATAGCTAGGCGCAATAAATACCAGTCCTAAACCTTGTACCGCTGCTGTCAGCATAGCGTCGAGTTGATCAGAGACAAAGTTATAGTTGTCAAACTGGAAGACATCGCCATTTTCTAAAATAATCCCACCTAGCTTGTGGTAGTAGCTGCTTAACAGCATTTTATGTTGGCGCAGATCATCAAGGGACTTGATAGGCTTATGCTGTTTGAGATAGTGAGGAGCACCAAAGATCTGCATTTGATAATCAATGAGTCGGCTACCTTTATGAGAGGCTGAGTCAAAAGCTTCATAGTAGCGTGTGATCACTAAATCGTGAGTAAGGTCTGGGTGCGCGCCAGGGGCGATGACATTAAGATGAATTTTTAATTTGGGATATTCGGCTAAAAATGAGGCGATATTTGGCATTAAAATGGTGCTGCCTACTGCGAGTGTTGAAGCGATTTTTAAGCTACCAGATGGTGCTTGATTCAGTGCTTGTCCGTGATCAGTTAAACATTCAAACTGCGCTAGCCATTGAGAAGCCTTCGGTAAAAAGTGCTCCCCAGCCTCAGTGAGGTTGACTTGACGAGTGGTACGAATAAATAGCGTTAAGCCAAGCTGCTGTTCTAACCAGTCAATTCGCTTGCTCACTGCAGATGCTGAAACACCTTCTTCATCTGCGGCACGAGTAAAACTGCCAAACTCTACAACTTTGCTAAAGCTCCGCACTCCGGTTAGCCAATCCATTAATTATTTCCTAGCAAGAATAAGTGTTTTTATTATTACCTTGTTTTTTGGATATTAAAAGCTCGATAGAATCATCCTCAGTAGATTCAAGGGGATTGACGTGTTTCAAGTTGTGTTTTTAGCTGTTTTGCTGATGTCTTGCTCTCAAATCGCAAGCCAAATCTACATCCCTGTTTTACCTAATATCACGGATTTCTTACAGCTTACGCCTAGTCAAGGACAAGCGGCAGTAATTAGCTATTTCACTACACTAGGAGCTGCGCAACTACTGGTTGGGCCGCTACGAGATAAGTTTGGTGATAGGCCGTTATTTTTGAGTGGGCTGGGTATTTTACTGCTAGGCACAGTTTTTTGTTCAATTGCATCTAGCGCTGAGGTATTTTTTATCGGTCGAGTGTTGCAAGGCATTGGTGCTGCGTCGCCGGTGTTAATTGGTCGAACGCTTCTTGCTGCAAGATTATCGGGTAGTGAACTTAAAAGCGCGATGGCGACGCTATCAATGTCGGTGAGTGTTACTGCTATTTGCAGCCCTTTTTTAGCTGGCGTTTTATCTGGCTGGGTAGGGTGGCAGGGGATGTCATGGTTTGCGTTCGCTTACTATATTTTGATACTGATTTATGGTTATAAAACTATGCAGCAGAGCAGTAAAATTACTATGTCGCTGAGGCCAAAAGCGCTCTTTAATGAATATCAAAATCTATTGTTAAACCGCTCGTTTATTTCCCTCGCGTCGCTCAAATGGTTGCCTACTTTTTTGTATCTCACCATTCAACTGTATCTGCCGTTTTTATTGGCACGGCAGTTTGGCTTGGAAGCCAACGCAATAGGTCAGGCGATGATGATCCCCATGTTTGGCTTACTCATAGGGTCAATTTTAACTAAGGTATTGCAGCGTAAGCGCGCTTATTTAGATATCGTCATTTGGACTTGGCCAGCGCTTGTTGTCAGCGTGTTATTGCTGCTATTTGCAAGTGGTAGTGCGCTTGCTGTTTTGCTTGCTTATGCTGCGATTATGTTTGTATTTGGCGCTTATTTTCCAAGTTATATGCATCTTATTGGCGTTTTACATCCCGAGAAAGCAGGAACAGCAAATGCGCTAGTCGGCGCGGTTGAACTGTTATTTTTCTCTTGCGTGGCTTGGTTGGTCAACAGGTGGTTACTGAGTGGCGTAGAGTCACTCGCGGCACTCGTTTTTGGTTGTGCGCTGTTACTGTTTATAACCTGGCGGCATTTACGCACTGTCCTTATGCCGGTTTGTAAAGAGTAATAGAATGCAGAGCTTCTGCGACATAGCGTTTATCTATGAGATTGGTGGCTATGTATGTGATCTTAGGATAGGGAAAAATAACAATGCAGTTTGAAACAGAGCGTTTATCCATAAGGCGAATGACAATGGATGACTTAGATGCGGTTTACAGCCATCGGAAAAATCCAAATACGTCAAAATATATCGGTGCGCCTGCCACACTCGAGTCGGCAAAAGAGAGGCTAATTCAAGCTTGCCAACCTTGGAAAAGTGCGGTCGATGAGCGTTTGATCTTGGCTTTAGTGAATAAACAAAAAGAAAAACTGATTGGCGAGCTAGTTTTTAAATATGTCGACGAAGAGAAAAAGGTTGGTGAAATTGGATTTCGATTAGCGGAGGGTGAAATTGGTTGCGGCTACGGTTATGAGGCTGCAGCAGCGCTGATAAAGGAGGCTTTTCAAAGTCTCTCTGTAGATACCATTCAGGCAATATGCGCTGTAGGCAATCGACAATCGCAACGGTTGATGCTCAAGTTAGGGATGAAACGCAAAAACCGTCTAAAAGCCTTTTTGGATATAGGCGGTGAAAAGCATGATATCTATGTCTATCAATTAACCAAAGCTCATTATCTGGAATTGTAATGGGAACGGAATGTGGTTACTGTAAGAGAGTGATAATCCTTTGTCAGTATTATGTTTATTTGAGGAATTAAAATGGAATTTAAACTTTTAGCGCAGCACAAAGCGCTGATACCAACTATTGCCAAGTGGTACTTTGACGAGTGGGGAGGCATTGTTGAAGAGGCTTCTGTAGAGCGGTTTGAGCAAAAGCTTTTAGACTACCTTAACGACTCTAGTATTCCTTGTGTAATCGTCGCGCTGGATGGCGATACAGTCGCAGGAGTCGTGCAGCTTAAATTTCATGAAATGAGTATCTACACAGATAAAGAGCACTGGATTGGTGGCGTTTATGTGGACAAGCCCTATCGTGGAAAGCAGTTGGCCTCACGCTTAGTCAAAGAAGCAGAGCGACTAGCCATTAAACTCGGTGTTAAAACGTTATATTTACAAACGGAACACCCAGAAGGTGGACTCTACCGGAAACTCGGCTGGCAACCGCTCGAAAACGTCAATTACCGAGGCGTTGATGTGGTAGTGATGAGCAAAACAGTAGTTTAGTTAAACAAGCTAGATTTTAAGCTCGGGTAAAAGGCTTAATAAAATCCCACAGTTTTATATGTTCCAAACTAGGCCGTTCAACAGCAACTTATTACCTTAAATCCAATTGCGATCACGGACGCTTATCCAACTTATATTTGGACAAAAACGCGTTGGGTGAACGTCCGTACTAGGTGAATTTCGCATAAAAATTTCTATGGGCTAGCGCCCGCCTAACAGGCGTAAAATTAGGAACGAAGTGACGCAAGCCAAGCTTTTTAGGTCCTTGGTTGAGGCGCTCGTTATACGTAACTTGCGCTTACTGAATTTCTTGTTGCCAGTTAACCTTTTGATAAACTGATTTTTGATTAAAGTTAGTATTACCAGTCGTAGGACCTACATAGTAATACATGCCACCAGAGAAACCTGCAACACCAACTGAAGTAAGTTGTTTTGGCAAAGCAGCTACCGCGTCTTTAGCATTTAAAAATACGTTATTTTCAGGGTAGGCGTCTTGAAGAGTAGGCTCGGACAATAATTGTATGGACTGGTTAATAATGCGACTTGAAATTGCTTTGTGAGTTTGTCCTTTCGCCCAACCTAAAGATTTACCAGTAAAGATATTTAGTTCATCGCTATGACCAGCATAAAACACCTCATCTCGAATAATTTGACCATTTACTTCTAAACACCAATCAACAATAACAAAGCTTGCGTAACTTGCATTTGTAATTATTTGTGAGTAGCGATGGATTTTAGCGTGTACTTTAGCTTTTTTTGATACGTTTGAAGTATTTTTGTTAAGGGTATTCAAGATTGATTGTTGAATATTATTTTTGTCTGCTTCATCAAAGCTACCCCAATTAAAAGCCCCATATGATTCATTGTCAGCTGTATTTTTATCAACTATGAGTGAAACTGAGTTTACGTTGGCGCTAAATGCAGGAGCGTTTGTTAATAAAGGGAATTCTGTTTTACTTGCTGTCCCAGTAACACCACAACCCACTAAGATTAGAGATAAAGATAAAACTATTAGATGTTTCACACGCACTCCTTATTTACGTATAACGCCATAATAAACGACACAAAATAGCAGGCTTAAACTGGCGACGAAGGAGCACAAGCCTGCTGTTTTGTGTCCCTGGTTTAACGGCCTTGATACTTATTGAACCTTCTCCCCGAAGTTTAGCGAACAGCTAAACTTCAGGGCGACGAAACCCAAAGGAGAAAGCTCAATGAAATTCTATACTACTTTTCATAAATATTATTGTGGAATTGACCTTCATGCACGCATTTTATACGTTTGCATTATTGATGAGCGAGGTAATAAAGTTGTTCATCAGAAAATAAAAGCTGATAAACATGAATTACTTAGACTGATTTCGCCCTATCTCGAAGATATCGTTATCGGTGTTGAATGCATGCATTGTTGGTATTGGGTGAGTGATTTATGTGCTGAACATGATATTGATTTTGTGCTTGGTCATGCGCTTTATATGAAAGCTATTCACGGTGGTAAAGCCAAAAACGATAAGATTGACTCTTATAAAATCGCTAGTCTATTGCGTGGTGGCAACTTCCCGCTGGCTCACAATTATCCTGCTAATATGCGTTCAACACGCGATTTACTTCGCAGACGAACACGGCTGGTTCAGCATGGCGCACAACTGAAAGCGCATATAGTTAACACAAATAGTCAGTACAACTACCCGCCACTCGAGTTACATATGAAGAACAAATGTGTTCGACAAGAATTCCAAACGCGTTTTGATGACCAAGCCGTCCAACGCAATGTTAACTTTGATCTAGCCATCCTCGATGCCTACGCAGAAGAGCTTAAAAAACTTGAATATTATTTAGAGAGCAAAACTAAAAAGCATCAACCAAACTATTACGCACAACTGCGTACCATACCAGGTATTGGTCTTATTCTAGCCATGACTATTTTGTATGAAATTGGTGATATTAACCGCTTCGAGTCTGTACAAAAATTTGCATCTTATTGTCGACCAGTTAAGTGCAAAGCAGAATCTGCTGGCAAAACCTATGGCACCAGCGGCAATAAAATTGGAAATGGACACTTGAAATGGGCGTTCAGTGAAGCCGCTGTACTTTATTTACGTGGAAATGACAAAGCTCGGTGCTACTTAAACAAATTACAAAAACGCATGAGCAAAGCCAAAGCACTTTCAGTGCTCGCCCATAAGCTCGGTCGTTGTGTTTATTTTATGCTTAAGAACAAAACGGTATTCGACGATGAACGTTTTTTAAAAGGCTAAGTCGCACAATGGGGTGAGCTCAACACCTAACTAGATAAGCACGAACAACCATGCATTATTTGTGTTTGTGTCAGTAATAGCTGAATTTTACAGGTAAGTATTGTCGAAGTAATAAGCTATTTGGCCTTGATTAGACACCCCATTGGTGCGCATTTATTTAAGCAATGAATTGAATCGTTTACACCTTAGCTGAGCCTTTAACTAACTGGACGAATGAGCCATCCCCTTGAGTAGTGCAAGATTAAGGTTAACCGATGAATGTCTAGTGGCCCTAAACGATAAGTTGTATCGACCGATTTAGGCAGCGATGAGATCGCAATAAGAGATTACGGCGTAACGCCCCTATATGTGTTTGCCGTAAACGATTTAACGGTTAACCGACATAACGAAGTTGAACAGGTTTAAGCGTTGCCAATACAAATTAGCTGCTTAAAAGCAGCTAAAAAGAATCGTTATGCTTAATTGACCGGATAAGGTTCATATGTGTTATACATCGTCCCGCAAAACTTCTAGTATTTTTTGTTGAGTAATACCTTCATTCGCTAGTAATTCACTGATATTTGCTTTTAATCGAGAATACTCCTCTTCCATCATCTCGTAGTGCATTTCATCTATTTCACCAGCTGAAGTTGTCACGTAATTTTCTCCAGTAGTTATAATCAACTCCCCCCCTGATGACAGAGAGCATTCTTTCAATGATGTTGAAGTCAAGATATCAATAAGGGTAGGTTTGTGACCAGTAGATAAAAGGGTTTTAATCGCTTCGCTATCTAACATTAAATCATGTAGTTTAACTAGAACTTTGGATTCATTTGAGCCAACAGACTTCAACACTTGAGTGGATAGAAACTCAATTTTATCGCTTACACCAACTAAATGAGACATCATATCTGAAACTCTATTCTCTTCATTTTGGTTGCTTAAAAACGAGAACATCATTCCAGCCCATTGCTGCCTTAAATATGATTCGATATCTGAAAAATCTCGAAATGGAACAATTGCATTGTTAATTGAATTTGAACGAACCTGGTCAATAAACCCAAAGATCTTCGTATTGTCTGCAGAAGGGTAAACTATTTCATTATGATTGAGATTTTTATTGTTTTTATTCTTTGTGTACAAGAAGTGATCAGAGTAAACAGACTGTTCTACCAGTGCGAACACGGGGATTTTGCTTTTGATTGCCTCTTTATATTCTTCATTTGTTATCGAGTTGTCCCCCTCTCGAAATAACCCTCCATAACGGCCTCCTATTATCAAAACAAACATTTGGCAATTCGGTACTTCTGACAAACAAGAATCATGGGTATGCATTGTTGGGTTATAAAATACTGCGCCTTCCTCACTCAAAACAGGCTCATAACCAATAGTTCTAACAAAATATTTAAGGTTTTCTCGAATATGCTTCAAATCGTAGCAAGTAGAACTAATGAAAACACGAGGTATTGCCATTTTCTTCCCTAGTAAAATTAGATGTATAATATTTTAGTATTTATGCGACACGAAGTTTGTGTTGCATAATCGCTTGTTGGACTGAGCCGCTACACGCTCGATGTCTCAGAGTTGGTGTTATTTATGCTATGGGAATTTGCTTTTTAGAGACATTAGCCAAATCATTTGGTTTGAACAGCTAGTCTATTATTAATTAAGCTTTCCCTGCATTGCTCAGCGCTTATTATGTATTCATTACACCTAAATTTATCTTAATAAGCAATTATGTTTTTTTAGCGTACAGAGGCCGCTAGCCTGAGCAATTAAGTAGGTTAACCAGTTGATTTTGCTCAGCTATCGAGCTGCTAACTCGTTCGCTCTACTTTGGTCGGTGTTGCATCTAACTTGAATACGCCAATTAGCCGCAAGATACCTACCTTACAATGCTGACAAGGCCAATTCGGTATTAATGTCACGTTTTCTCCTGTCTTTGGCCTCTTTGCTCTGCATGTGCATGACGCCCACGACTTTATCAGCGCTAACTTTCGCTTGCGACATGCATTGGCTAAAAAGCCGTAATGCTGAATACGCATGAATCCTTTAGACAATGTATCTATACTCATGTTTTACAGCAAGACGCAAACTGTGCTGTTAGCCCTTTGAGCAAAATTTTCTAGCTTATTTTGGGGCAAAGGTGGGTTATATTAATAACCCGCCATGGACAAAAACAATTCAGCACCGAAGAAGCATAGTTAATTGACGTGTTAACTGATTCTTGGCACACGACTAGACTCGAAGACCTGCTTATTTAGCTGTTTTAGTTTGCTTAGCGCTATTTGGAATTGCCCATTTTTTGGAATTTTTTTACCTGAAAACTGTGCCCAAACTAGATTTCCTGGGCCATTGTAAATTTCTTCAAAAGTGCCGTTGGGCAATATTTTGATAATGATAGTGTGTTCTGGCTCGCTACGAAAGGAAACAATTTTTGACTGTGTAGCCTTTATTTCAACTTGCTTGCCATTATGCGTTTTTGCATCGAAACCCTTGTTAGATGCAGTTTCTAGATTTAATCCATACGCTTCAGCTACGAGGCATTCTCCAATACTACCAACCATGTGACCATCTGGCGTGAAATGCCTTCCTGGGAACATGACTTCAAGCTCATCAACAGTCGAATATAATTGCCGTATTAATTTCTGAAATTTATCGTGATCCATGTTTTCGCTTAACAATCGTAACCTACGAGCGATTCGGTCGTTTTTCTGCCGTGAATCGTCTCGATATTCTACTTACGGATTTTTTATCACAATGGCTAACTTATTGCCAGAAATAGCTTTCTAAGTAGTGGAACTCCAAACCTAGTCACATAGTTAGAGTTCTAAGCATGAAGAAAAGTAAGTCAAATAAGGCTTTGTTGAAAGCGCTTTTAATCGCTATTTTGAAGGGTTCGCCAAAACACGGTTTGGGCAAAAATGTGTCAGCCCAGATCCGACTAACTCGAAGCTAGACAAAAACGTTTTAGAGCCGAATGTCAGCTCTATGCTGTAAGTTCAATTAGTGGGTGTAATGCTATCCTTTTAATTATTTAGGAAAGGCTAACAGGCATTTAAGTAATGGAACCAGATAGCCCTAAAACTATACCAAATATTAAAAATGTTACGCCACTCACTTTATTGAATCGGCCTCGACCTTTTTCGCCTACTAGCAGCTTTACCTTTTCAGCAAGTGCTGCATAACCAAAATAAATTGTGAAATGAATCAATGCACTGATAATACACAGCATCACAACTTGTGGCATTAATGAAACGGTTGGATTAATAAATTGAGGTAGTAATGCCGATACAAAAATTAATGCTTTTGGATTCAAAGATGTAACCAAAAGTGCTTGCTTAAAAATCAGCCATGGTTGATAGTGTAAAGAGGACTGAAAGCTGTCAGTATCAAGCTGAGGCACTGACGAACTATATACCTTAATACCTAAATAGCATAAATAACCAGCACCAATTACTTTTATAAAAGTTAATAGTTCACTAAATGTTAGAATGACAGCTCCCAGACTTGTCGCACTCAGAATCAACAAGAGCTGAAATGCAGCGACATTGCCTAAAACGCCAAGCGCAGCTAGCTTCTTCCCATGGTTCAACCCATTATTAATAGAAAGTAACACAGAGGGTCCTGGTGACACCAAAAGTACCGTAATTATCACAGTATACGTAACGTATTGTTCTATATTCATTTTAATTCCTGACAATTACTTAGTTACTTGGTTTTCACTGCCGTAATCGCGAATAACATAGCCCACTCTTATTCTGAAGTGGCTAAAAAGCTCTTCCTTTCCTTTTTTCTGAGCGACTTGGTGTTCAAAATGCTCTTTCCACTGTTTGAGCGCCGTTTCGTTTTGCCAAAATGATAAGGATAAAAATTTATCCTGATTAGAAAGGCTTTGAAAACGCTCAACAGAGATAAAGCCATCAACCTCGTTGAGTGTACTTTTCAACGCCTGCGCTATTTCAAAATAGAGCGCTTTTCCCTGCTCTTTCGGAGTTACTTCAAAAATCACTGCGAGCATGTATTTTCTCCTTCAAGATCTCGCTTGTAAGTTGAGCGTACAACCTGCAAAAACGTACGTTTCTCATTAACAATAAACTTTTCCCTTTGGGCAAAGCGAAAGTTGCTTTTACCAAGTTCTGACAGGCGTAACTTGCTTCTATAGCGTTCATAATCAGCCAAAGAATCAAAACTGATTAAGCCGTAAGCTTTATTATTTGAACCCTCATGAGGTAAAAAATACCCTAATAACTCTCCTCCACATACGGGAATGATTTTGCTCCAGTTTTCAGCGTATTGTTCAAACATATCCAATTTGAAGGGATCAAGTTGGTATTCAATACAACAGGTAATTTTCAAAGTGGTTGTCTCCGTTTTCGTTTTTTGGCAGTCTACTCGTCATTAAATTTTGATACTTCGATGGCGATCGAACTGTGAAGGAAAAAGAGTGGAACCTAATATTGCCTATATTGGAAATTTAATCGGAGATACAGCTCGTTCTAAAATGCTTACAGCCTTGATGAGTGGTAAAGCGCTAACGGCAACAGAGCTATCACTTGAAGCAGATATTACCCCTCAAACAGCGAGCAGCCATTTAATGAAATTAGTTGAAGGCGAGCTTTTAGTCGTCAGGAAGCAAGGCCGCCATAAGTATTTTCAGCTAAGAAATATCCAAGTCGCTGAACTTATTGAGCAAATGCTTAATATTAGCGTATCTGTATCAAGTCCAAAGATATCAACTGGGCCTAGAAACGAGAGATTGAGAAAATCCCGTATTTGCTACGACCACCTAGCAGGAGAGTTAGGCGTAAAGTTATTCGATGCTTTGGTGGACAACGGCTGGCTAATTGAAAACTCTACCGAGATTATATTGACGAAAACAGGGCAAAAGTTTTTTAGCAGCATAGGCGTTGATTTTAGCTCATTTAAAAACCGAAGCAGACCAATATGTAAAGCATGTTTAGATTGGAGCGAAAGACGAAGCCACTTGGCTGGCAGTCTAGGTAAGTGGGTACTAGACGATGCTATGAATCGCAACTGGGCAACACAAGATTTGGATTCAAGAGTAATTCAGTTTACTCCTCAAGGACTTAGTGCCTTTACGAAAAGGTATGGTATTTAAGTGTTAATACATATTGTTGATGTATGCCGTTCAATGTTAACTCCTCGCTTAAAGGCGGTCTTAATGCCAACTCGCTAAAGGTAATAAATAGAGCCAATGCGTTGCCCAGAGGCTCTATTAAAGTTACTACGTTAACAAGCTTTAGGGCAGGAATGAGTTGGCTGAACGACCGCTAGGTATGTACAAATAGTGCAAATAGCAGACACCCACCATAACATAAATGCAAATTATGGTGGGTGTCAGTGTTAGCCTAATCTTGCTGGTGTCAGTGTTAACCTAGCATTATTCAACTTGCTCACATGAAAATGGGCCAACCACGTCGCTTTTGATGGCAAATTTGGTATCAATTTCCGGATGCCGTGTTTTTATCTCCTCAAGCGCTTGCTCGAAGTTCTCTTTAACCTGCACCCTCCAAGGATGCGATGAAAATAAAATATAGTTATCGTAGTCATTCACATGAAAATGGATATCCCCGATATAGTTGAGGCTATTTTCTGCTATATCAAAAGTGCCAAGGCAGTTTAAGTCGGGATCAACTAATTTGGATCCTTGCATATATAACACCTGGTCAATTTCGTGCGTCCCCACTGGCAGTGGCAGAACAATCAACTTTTCCCGGGTGTCTTTTAGAACAAAGCTGTAGTTGTCTAGCATTTTTTGTGTATTTCGGGTAATGAATTGAGCATTACCAATATCGCCAGAGGTACTAAAACGGGCTAAAGCTAAGCCATGTCCTTCAGGCAAAGGCTTTTTAGCATCATATGCCAATTGCGCACAACCAGACAGAAAAAGAGAACAAACAACAACCATAGTTCTAAACGTATTTACTTCTCACTACATAAAGGTGCGGCATTACAAGCACCTGTCAAATTCTAATTGCAAACATTAAACCCAAAAAAAGCAAACATTACAACTACAAGAAATACACGAACAATCAAGACTTTAGATTGCAAATAGCAGACACCCACCATAACATAAATGCAAATTATGGTAGGTGTCAGTGTTAGCCCTACTTCAATAGTGCATCTATCGCGGCGTTTATGTGGTAGTGATGATTAGCTTTAGCTGTATACTGTTCCAAACCAAACTGAAAGCAATTACAGGACCTTCCTTCCAATGGCAGACCAAGCTATTTCACTGTCTAAATATAATCAAGATTGGCCACGGATGTTCCAAGATGAAAAGCTAAGGTTAGCGCCTTTGCTATGTCCTTGGATTGAAGGTGATATTGAACATGTGGGTAGTACAGCGGTGGTTGGTATGGTTGCTAAGCCGGTGATAGATATTATGGTGGGTGTTAAGTCACTAGAAGCGTCAAAAGAAGCTATCCAAGTGCTCACTCAACACGGTTATTGTTATTACCCCTATAAAGCTGACGTAATGCACTGGTTTTGCAAACCAACGCCTGAGTTTACAACCCATCACTTACACCTTGTTCCCTTCGATAGTGCACTTTGGCAAGAGCGCATTTCTTTTAGGGATAAATTAAGAGCATCATCAGATTTAAGCGCTGAGTACTGTGCGTTAAAGCAAAGATTAGCGCAACAATACAAAGATGATCGTGAGCAATATACTCAACAAAAATGGCCGTTTATTCAGAAAGTGTTGGCGTCATTTTATAGCTGATATTAATCCAGCCTGTCGTGGCAACACGAAACGGCGATAATCGGACATTTTATAGTTTTTAACTCAGAGAATAAGTGCCCTTTCTGAAAGTATGGTTGATTGGTGGCAATTAAAGTAAGTTAAAAGGCCAAGAAAAACCCAAGAGCCTTGGCTCTTGGGTTTTACGTTAAAGCAGCGATTAATTCGCTTTTGTTGCTTTGTATTTGATAGTTACGTTGTAGTAAGGGAATAGACCGCGTAGGCGGAAATTCCATTTACCTTCTGCAGGTTCGTCAAATACACAGCTTTCTTCACTCCCCCAAAGGTATGGGCGACAGTCGTACTTAAAGAAGTTTGGCATTCTCTGATGGCGCACATACAGGTCTGCTTCGCCTTGACCCGTGATAGATACTTCTAGTTTATCAAAGCCTGCTGGTAGCTCGATTGAGCGATGTTGCCACCAGAACCAACCTGCAAGGCCTGTAAACTCGCCTTCAATAATCGTCGGCTCTTTAGCAAGGTTAAGGTCGATTACCACGGGGTCATGATCCGATGCGCGATAAGCGTGTGTTGCGTAAAGACTTGCTTTGTGAGTATCTGACTTGTACTCAGTGTTGTAGTCTAGCGCGACGGGTTCGTCAGCATTGATATGCCAATCTGTTACCGACTTTACTTTTTCCATCATCGTGTTTGAAGCAAAGGCGTGATCTAGGCTACCGATACGTCCTTGATACACGTATGAATAATCTAAGCTACTACCATGAAGCGTTTGCTTGATGTTGGCATAACCATTCTCTACATAGGTGTTGATTGGATCTTCCTGAGCGTACGCGTTCATGTCACCTAGAATAATCACATCATCTTCTGCAACTCCTGTCGGATTTGTGCCAAGCCAAGTCGCTAGGGTATTAACCGCAGTGACTCGAGTTTGGTTCCAACAACCTTGACCGTCATTTTGGTCTTGATCTAAGCCCTCAGCTTTTGAACAACTGCCTTTAGAGCGTAAGTGAGCCATTACCACAGTGAAGATTTCTTCGCCGTTTGCCTCTTTGAAAGTTTGTACGACAGGAGGACGGTTACCGTAATCAAATGGTACGGCTTCGGTAAATGCAGGCGTGCCTACTTCAGCTACTTTGTTACTACGATAAATGATACCGGATGTAATTGCATCCCCACCCACTTGGTCAACATTTAGGTTTACAAATGCGTAAGTGTTAGCAGAGTCTGTCGCATTTAAAGCGTTAACGAGGTCGGCAATCGCACTAAACTCACCAAAGCCATCATTTTCTACTTCAAGTAGACCGATGATATCGGCATCGAGCGCTGAAATTGCAGCAACCGTTTTTGCTTTTTGGCGTTCAAACTCTTCTAGATTGTCAGCTCCTCGTGAAGTTGGGAAACCTGCACCTTGACCGTCACCATTGAAGTAGTTTAATACGTTGAAGCTTGCAATACGTAAATCTCCACGCTCTTCTATCTGAGGTGCTTCTGTACGTAGATTAGTATGGACAAAGTTTGGTGTTGTTGTTGGGTGAATACGGTATTGGCTATAACCATATCCCAGTACACCCTCAAGGCCCGTCACAGAATCGCCCAGTCGTAAAGTGTTATAGGCATCTAGCGTGGGTGATGGGTAAGGAATAACGTCAGGGTTTTGTACTGATGAACCATCATCAAGTAAAATTTCTTTGCGCTTGTTTTCAGCTTCTAGCTGGTTTGCTGCGTCACCAGGAGTTGCAACTTGAGTGCTTTGGTACAAACGTTCAGTACCTAAGCGTACTTCGCCGTAACGTGCAAGTCCGTATGTATCGTTAACGACCAACTCATTTGAAATCGAAACCAACATGCCTTCGTAGGCTTCAAGACCATTCTCTGCAGGTAAAGTAACGGTAGTCGCTGAAGCCGTTGCAGAACCGCATAGCTCGACTGCGTCGACGTTAATAAGTTGAGTTTGACCATACTTCTCTTCAACTTTACCACGTAATTTAACCACATCTCCTGCGCTTACTGGAGTTGCGGTATATACGACAAAAATACCTTCGGAAGTATTATTATCAGCATCATAGTCAGTGCTTTCTTCTTGAAGGAAGAAGCCGCCAAGCCCTGCATCTGATTGTAGGCTTGCAGTGACAACAGCTTGCACTTCAACCGTTTCTCCCGCTAATGGGCTTGCATCGCCAGCGCCCTGAATGGCACTGATCAAGGTATTATTTTCGCCACAAATAACTGGCTCTGGCTCAGGTACGTCACCGCCATTAATGTGGATACCTAGGTTGCTAAAATCATTCTTCGCAAGTGCAAGCCATTGTCCAGTGCCAACAAATGCAGAAGTTGCATCGGTGCGGCCAGTTGTTATTGCAGGATCTCTGACAAGCGTTTTATCTTTTGTTCTAATATCGCCATCAACCCATTCACTACCTGGGTCGACACCAACCTGGCCTAGGCTATCAACAACTGCACCATTGAGCGTAAGCGTAACGGCATCATCACCATTAAACCAGCTACTTGTGTTTGTTAACTGTGCTTTTGCGATGATCTCTGCTGCTGAGTCAGCATGAGCAATAACATAAGTTGATTTAGCCGCAAGTTCACCACTTAGCTCTATGTTCGTGCGAGCTTCTGTTGCACCATTAAAGAAGAAGTTGACGGAGTAACCTGTTAGACTAACAGCTTCATCACTACCATTGTAGAGCTCAATGGCTTTGTTATAACTACTACCTTCAACGTATTCAGAGATAATCACTTCTGCTTGTGCATTTAGGCAAGCTAATGCAATAGCTGAAGCTAGAATAGATTTTTTAATCATTTTTTATTTTCCCGTGTATTATAATTATTCGAATTTTTATTCGAACGCAGCATTTTAAGCGCTATTGATGACAATTCAATTAAACTTCACGGTCTATTTACATTGGTTTACACTAAATTTTGTGTTGAAGGACAAAAGTCGTTGAATTTCATGTCATATATAGAGCGCTAGAGTGAAGTGTTTTATGGATTGTCGTCTAATTAGTGGCGTGATAGTTGCGCTATACTCAATTGGTATTAAAGAGAAACACATTGCTAGCGGCTTGTTTAAAATAAATACAGGAGAACATGAATATGGCGATAAAAAGTTTAAGACAGTCATGCCTCCTGTTTCTTGCTGTATCGTTCATAACACCTGTGAATGCAAGTAGTATTGTCGGTGCTCACAATATCTGGCCGCCGTATATTATCGATGAACGCTCTGGCTTTAGTGTGGATCTCGTACGCGCGGCATTTGAAGCTGAGAATCAAGATTTTGAAATGCTTACTATGCCGTTTAGTCGAGCCATGCGAATGGTGGAAAACGGGCAGGTTGATATTATTCCCGCTTTATGGCGTTCTAACAGTCGAGATAAGCGTTTTGTTTTTAGTGAGCCGTACTACAGCAATCGCCTTGTGCTTATTTCGCACGCGGAGTCTGATATCGACTTTGAAAGCTTGGAAGATCTAAAAGGGTTGAGCGTATGCGCTATTCGGGGTTTCCGTTCTGAAATTGCGCTCGCTCAGATCTCACAAGTTCGCTTAGAAAAGCTCACCAACCTGAGTTCCTGTCTATCGCTCCTGAATAAGCAGCGAGTAGAAGCCGTAGTAAGTGACGAGCTTGCCTTTGCCTATTTGCGGGCTCAATACGATGAATTTCATAGCCTTAAAGTACATCAATCGACCATTGCACAGTGGCCACTTCATATTGGGATTAGCAAATCCAATCCAAAAGCAGCAGAAGTTATTGAATTGTTTAATAAGGGTCTTTTACAACTTAAGGTGAATGGAATTTATAAGGCGACTTTAAAAAAATACCGTTTGGATGAGTGAGCAATTAATCGTACTCGCTTCTTTCGACACATTGGTTTATCGTAATAAAGAAAGGGGTAATGAAGTGATACTTCATTACCCCTTTATCATATGGTTTTTGACTTGTTAAGACCCTTAACGCGCTACAGCCTGCCAACGGCGAACTACCACCAACGCGAGGCTGAACCAAATCAACCATAACGGCATACTACCACTATCACTCTTGTTAGTGATGGTATCAGTAGGCGCTTTGTTGACAGTAATATTTACCTCACCTTGCGCACTTGCTTCGCCATCTGAAACCGTATAAGTGATGATATCGCTGCCAACAAACCCAGCATTCGATTGGTAGGTCAGACTATAGTCAGCATTAATAGCGACACTACCGTGCTGTGCTGTCGCTTCAGTGACTTGCAGGGCGTCGCCATCACCATCACTGTCGTTTGCTAGAACATTAATGGTTACAGGCTTACCGGTTGTAACTGTTGCCATGTCAGATTCTGCCAAAGGAGCTGTATTAGCAATGACAGTAACAGCTACAGTTGCGCCTGCGGTTCCACCGTTCCCGTCAGTTATTGCGTAATTTATCGTATCAATTCCGACATAGCCTGTGTTTGGTGTGTAGTACAGGGTGTTATCTGAATTGATCTGAACCTCGCCAAAGCTGGCTGAAGCATTTGCTATGCTGAGCATATCTCCATCAGCATCAGTGTCATTCGCTAAAACGTCAATAGTAATATTAGTGTTCCACTTCATGCTAATTGCATCGTCTAGCGCTACAGGCATCTGATTATTTGAGAGCAGTACACCGACACCTCCCGGGTCCACAATACTACCGTTTGCTTCACCATCGTCATCATTAAGGCCACCATCTTCTATCTGAAGCTGCACACACCAATGTCCTTCAGTCAAACCCACAGACCAACTTTCATCTCCTGGAGGCGGACAAATACCTGGCTCACCTTCGCTACTAAACACAAGGTTGTTTGCGTCTTCCACAAAGTTAACCCAACTGCCTGATGACGCTTTAAATTTACGGTAAACGGCATCTCTTGGGATAGGTAGACGCTGTGGCATAACTAGCTGATATACTTGACCTGCTTTAGGGAGCCCATAAGCAATAAAGTCAAATAAGCCGCCGGTGATTTGCACATCATCATCGCTGCCCAGTTGTGAGTTACCCTCATCATCTGTCATGAGTAGGCCACCAGTTTCACCGCTTGCGGTAAACTCGCCTTTACGTAAACAGACCCCAGGGTTACCTTCAACTAAGAAACCATCCTGCGTAATCACTTCTTGAGGCATAACATTACACTCGGTGATCGCGTCTTGGAAATCGGGGATCCCGTCTCCGTCGTCATCGGCGTAACCCTCTTGACTATCAGGAATGAGATCGCCATCGGTATCTTCCGTATCAGACAATTGTTGTAGTGACTGGGTCACTTGGATAAATACGCTATCACTATCCTGTGCACTACTTAAGTCGGTAGCAGTATGTGTTACTTTATACGTGCCCGGTTGTAGAGCTGAAGGGTCAAAGCTAAGTTGTAGCGAATCCTCCGTATATTGATCGGAAGTCATACCTGTAACTCTCCATGCGCTCGTCACAGTATCGTCAACATTTGGATCGGTTACCGTTGCAACGACAGATACAGTTCCTTCATCTTGGCTAACGGTTAATCGGTTTTGATCATTCTGAGTCACCATTAGCGAGACATCTGGCGCGATATTTTGTTCGCTCACAGTAATAGTAGTTTCCCGTTTTGAACCAAGGTTAGCACCACTATTCAAGCTGACTGTGATCGTCTCATCGCCCTCAAACTCACTATCTGCAACAGTTTGAATTGAAATATTGGCCTTTGTACCTGAGCTTATCGTTACCGAGCCACTATTCAAGTCATGATCCACTCCAGATGTTGCGCTGCCTGTCACCGTGTAGTCGACTGTGACAGGATACTGCGGGGCAGGGCCATTTAGCAGCACTTGAATATTTACCTTGGTGCCTTCAGCAATGGTTTTGTCTTTACTCAACGACACTATTGGATTCACTCTCAGCAGCTGTTGATCTGTTCCTAAGTTACCGTTTGCATCTGTGGCTTGCCAGTAAACATTATGCTCTCCGGGTGCAAATACGGTTTTACCTTCAGTAAGGGTCACAGGTAAAGGCTCGCCACTGCTATTGAGTGCTGTCGCAATACCCAAATTTACCTTGGTAAATAGTCCCGTCGCATTAACTTCTAAATCTGCTGGGGCGGTGACAACAGGAGGTTCACCATCGACTGCACCACTTATTTCTAACAGCGCACTCGCTTTAGCTCGACCACCATGACCATCACGTATAGCGTAATTCAGAGTAACAGAGCCTGCGAAGTTACTTGGAGCGGTGTACTGTAGTGCATTGTCGATTACGCTGGCGCTACCTAAACTTGCCTTGACGCCTTCAATAATGAGGGTATCTCCATCAACATCGGTATCATTGGCTAACACATTCAGGGTGAACGTATTATTGGCGCTCCCATCAAGCTGGAAGTTATCGTTATTTGCAATGGGTAAGTCATTTACAGCAGTGATAGTTAATGTAACCGTATAGCTATCACTTTGCAGCTCCCCATCGCTTACTGAATAGGTAAAGCTATCGTCACCATTGAAGTCAGCTCCTGGTTGATATACCCAGCCTGTACCACTGCTGGTTAATGACCCATTTGCTGGCTGATTACCAATTGTCAGCGTTAAGGTGTCATCTTCAGCATCTTGTAATGTCGGCAGAATAGTCAATGAAGTATCTTCTTTAACGCTGAGCGTGAGGTTTTCACCCGTTGGCGCTGTATTTTCGGCAACTACTTCAAGGCTAAATGACGGTAAACTCGCATTGTCAGTGCCGTCACTAACGCTGATTTGAATACCGTTAGTCGTACCAATATCCGTCTCTGATGGTGTACCAGAAAGCTCACCAGTTGATACTGAGAATATTGCCCAACTTGGCTTATTAGTGACAGTAAAGCTTAGCGTGTCCTCATCTTCATCTGTTGCTGCAGGTATAAAACTATAGTTTTCTCCCACAGTGACTTTCACGCCAGGTGTACCACTGATAGTTGGCAAGCGATTGATGTTGACCACGCTTAGTGTGAAGTTAAGGTTTGCGCTTTCACTACCATCACTAACACTGATTGTGATGTTATATTGCTCACCACCATCATTAAAGGTAGGAGTACCAGATAGTGTACCCGTTGTACTACTGAATGTTGACCAATCAGGCGCGTTGGTAATGCTAAAGGTAAGATTATCATTATCCTCATCGGAAGCACTTGGGGTAAAGCTATAAGTTACTCCTTCATTTACCGAAGATGCAGGTGCTCCACTGATGGTGGGAGCTCGATTCACATCGTTTACGGTGATAGAAAATGTTAGGTTTTGAGTGGTACTACCATCACTTACCGTGATCACTATACCACTATAAATACCTGCCTGCTCGAAGTTAGGAGTTCCAGTTAGCGATCCTGTCGTTGAGCTAAATGATGCCCAGCTCGGCTTATTAGCAATAGAGAAGCTTAGGTTGTCATTATCAGGGTCACTTGCGGTTGGTATGAAATTATAAACACCACCCTCAAGTACCGAAGTAGGCGGAGTACCACTGATAGATGGCGCCCGATTCACATTTACAACACTAATATTAAAGCTTAGCGTTTGTGTTGCGCTACCATCGCTGGCCGTTATTACAATACCGTTGTAGTCGCCAGCATCAGTAAAACTTGGCGTGCCGCTCAAGGCTCCTGTGCTGGTACTGAAGGTAGCCCAACTTGGTTTATTGGTAATACTGAAAGTAAGTGTATCTCCATCAGGATCAGAGGTGGTTGGAGTAAAGCTATAACCGCTATTCTCATTAACGCTGGTCGCTGGTGTTCCACTAATGCTAGGTGTACGGTTCACGTTGACGACAGTAATATCAAAATTTAAGGTATCGCTGGCTGTTCCATCACTCACCGTAATAATAATACCATTGTATGCACCTGCATCGGTATAACTAGGTGTTCCCGTTAAACTACCAGTTGAGGTGCTAAAGGTTGCCCAGCTCGGTTTATTGGTGATACTAAATGTTAAGGTGTCGTTATCTTCGTCAGTTGCGGTAGGCGTAAAACTATATGCAACATTTTCGTTGATGGTCGCCGCTGGAGTACCACTAATAACTGGTGCTTTATTTAGTTCAACAACAAAGCTAAATGTTTGATTGGTAATAGCGCTAACACCGTCTTCCAAGCCATCTTCTAGTGAAAAGACAAAACTGTCACTCGCATTTTGAGAGTCGTCGTGGGTATAAAAAAGATTACCGCTCTCAATATCAGCTTGTGTGAATGTACCATTGCTGCCGAGTGTTTCCCCACTGTCTAAGCTGCCATTACTATTTGCATCTACAAAGAGACTTCCGTGACTTGGCAAGGTAGTTACTGTATACGTTAAACCTGTACCACTATCATCCACATCGCTCGCAGACAAAGCTGAACTCGTGATGTTTACTGTTGTACCACCATTTAAGGTTAAACCCGTATTCGTTGCGACAACGGGGGCGTCATTGACGTTTGTAACCGTGATGGTGAAGCACTGCTCGCTGGTCTCAGTACCATCTGAAACAACTAAACAAATATAGTGATCGCCAACATCGTCATTGGTAGGTGTACCTGTTAAGGTTGTTTCGGCCGGCGATATCTTTCGAATTCGATGGTTACCGGTATCTGCAACATATACGATGCCATTGCTGTCTACTGCAATACCAAAGGGTTGGCTGAAGCGTGCCACACTCGCTAAACCATCGGTGTTTCCTGATGTTCCAGCACTTCCTGCAAAAGTAGTTACTTCGCCTGCGGTCGTGATTTTTCGAATTGTATGCCCCGTTTGCTCGGATACATAAAGGTTATTAGCGCTATCTAGTGCTACATCATAAGGTTTATTAAAGCTCGCTTGCGTGCCTGTGCCATCCGCTGAACCTGCTGAACCCGTTCCGGCAAACGTAGTCACAACACCTGCTGAGGTGACTTTACGAATAGCGTGATTATTGCGGTCAGCAATGAATAGGTCGTTATTGCTACTACTACCGCCATTATAGGGGAAGTTGAATTTTGCCGATGTGCCAGTCGCATCGGTAAACCCAGAAGAGCCTTTGCTGCCAGCAAATGTAGTTACAACACCTGCAGGGGTTATTTTACGAACGATATGAGGGTTCGTTTCTACGACATATAAATTTCCGTTGCTGTCAATCGTGATACCCGTTGGCGCGGCAAAAGTGGCTGCTGTGCCAGTTCCGTCCGTACTGCCAGGAGAACCGCTGCCTGCAAAGGTGGTCACGACTCCTGCTGGGGTGATCTTACGGATTTTATTATTTGAGGAATCGGCAACATAAACGTTGCCAGAGGCGTCAACCGTTACGGCTTTGGGAAAGTTAAATGAAGCAGCACTACCAGTGCCTTCATCAGAACCTGCGGTTCCAGAGCCCGCTAGAGTAGTTACAACGCCCTCAGGTGTAATTTTACGGATCACATGGTTACTGTAATCGGCGACATAGACATTGTTATTACTGTCAGTTGCAACATCATAAGGTGATTTGAATGAGGCGGCAGTCCCGGTTCCATCAATATAACCGGAGCTTTGACCTGCAAATGTAGACACCGTTGCTTCTGTGCTGGTGTTCAAGCTTAGCCAACTTGGAAGCGGAGTACTAGCTGAGACAGAAACGGTGACGGCATCTTTGTCAGGGTCGCTGGTTGTGACTGAATACTTGTATACTGAGTCCTCAGTTGAAGCAGTGACCGCAGTGGAAGTAAACGTAGGCTTATCGTTAACAGCCGTGACGTTCACGGTACTGGTCGCGGCATCACCATCAACGGTACCATCATTCGGCGTAACCGTGAGCGTCATTGCCGTTGTGTTGTCTGTTGCAGTAGTAATGTTGAGTTTAGTCGTTACATCGAGGTAGCTATTAAGCGCAGTCGTTGACCCACTTAATGTCATACTTGATGTTCCGCTTCCCGCCACTGTGACGCTACTCACTGTTCCATTGCCGTCGGTGCTTGCGATGGTGCCGCTGTCCAGTGCCAAGGTAACCGTTAAGTTGTCATCTTCGTTATCAGCTAAAACGACTGCAGATAGATCAACTGTTGTTGCGACATCTTCTGTCACCGTAAAGCTTGCTGGTAAGTTACTAATTGTAGGTGCGGTATTGGAGATATTGGCATCTAAATAGGCTGATTCATGCCATGCGACACATATTAAATTTAGTGCGTTGTTACAGGGAACACTGCCTATTAGGGTATACCAACTGCCATTTTGGTTGGCAACACCTTTGACGGTATTCGAAGGTGAGGTTCCGCCCGAACAGTTGTTTGCGGCATTAAATGTCCCTCCTGAATCAGAGAAACTCCAAAAATACTTAACGTTGCCCGAATTTTCTAACATGTCGGATGCGTTACTGTTGAGGGCGCTGAGTGTACCGTTGACAAAGTCATCCCAATTGGTGTCAGCAAGCTTAGTGCCTCCGCTATTATAAACATTGAGACTGGGTAGACTGTAATTCGTGTCAAGACTGGCTATATCATCGGATGCAGAGAATGAAATTACTGCACGGGCTCTAACCGGGCCATTACTCACTGCTGTTGAAGCAGAACTATCAATAATATTGTTTAGGCGGTTGTGCTTGCGTAGAAATTTACTTTTGCATAAAGCATCTGCTGTAGTTCTTGCTTCTGCAGCAGTTGTTCCAAAATAACCATTGCCCAGCTCACTAGTTTGATCTGCGTAGTCATATACAATGAGCTTATCAGAGGCTGGGAGTTCTGTGCCGTTACTAACGTAGTAGGCTTCGAACACTTCAGGTCGTATTGAGTTGCTCGACGGCAATAAAGCAACGACACCGTTGTAGCTGGCAAGGTCACCTCCAGAGAGCGTAACATGGTAAATTGAGCTGTTACCTGAGTCGACGGTGATTTGGGTGATTGATGCAGTTGTTTTACTACCTGTATCAATAGTTGTGTCGTTATTGGTGTCTTTCTCATCGCCTAGAATCGTAAAGTCACTGGCAGTTGGCGCAACGGAATGTGCGTTAACAAACGTGACTTTAAAAACTAATTCATCAGCATTTGTTGTTTCGTCAGTTGGTGTGAGCCTTTCGACTTTTTGCCAATTTTCGAGTGCAAATGCGGATGAGGTTAAGGCGAAAAATATACTGCCAGCTATGCAGCTGTTAGAGACAATCTTACGAACACGGCTTAACAGTGAGCGCTGTGTAATCATAATGACCCCTGAGTGGTTCAGTTACTAGGTTGATAATATTTATAGAACTGCTTCGGATGACAACTTTGTGGTTTTTTTATACAAAGATGTCATTTGAGTGTAGTTGATGTTTTGCAGCTTGGGATGACTCTCATAAAAAATTCGTAACCTAAAACAGAAACTTAGGGAAATTTTAATTCTTATTGTTGCGATATTTTTAAGTTTTTTAATTTAAAAATAAGAAAAAACGATGGATTAATGTTGGTTTTTTAGATCTTAATTGCGTGTTTAAGTAATAGTTTAATAAATATTAATTTGTTAATTGCAATTTAATTGTTGTCGCACATGGTGTGCATGGCTTCAGTTGCTTGAGATGCTCATTCACTGCTGAAATTTAAATACTACTCGGTGTTTATGCTGACTCTTAGCACAGCTACTTGTTAGTAAAACCAATGCATACGTATTCAATAGATTGTTTAGCTAGGAATTCTATATTGTTAATCTTGTGTGAATAAGAGGCGCAATAATGAAAAATATAAAACTAAACCAAATTGCAGCGGTAGTGTTGTTAGTATCCAGTTGCGTTACACCTGCACATGCCGTTGACGGCGACCCAACAACATTCGTTCATTTATTCGAATGGTCTTGGGCTGATGTTGCTACGGAGTGTGAAACGTTTTTGGGGCCAAATGGCTACGCTGCAGTGCAAGTATCACCACCCAATGAGCATATTACAGGGGATCAATGGTGGACTCGTTATCAGCCAGTCAGTTATGAGATTGCGAGTCGTAGTGGTAGTCGAGCCGAATTTGCCGATATGGTCGCGAGATGTAAATCTGCCGGAGTAGATATCTATGTTGATGCCGTTATAAACCACATGGCCCATGGCAACGGCACCGGAGTTGCGGGTAACACCTTTGGCAACAAACAATATTCTATCTATAGTCCACAAGATTTTCATGAGACCTGCGCAATAAACCCTGAAGACTACGGTAATAATGCATGGCGAGTGCAGCACTGTGAACTCGTAGGACTTCATGATTTAGACACCGATGCGAGCTACGTACAAAATACCCTCGCGGGCTTTTTGAGCGATTTACAGTCTCTGGGCGTGGCGGGGTTTAGGCTGGATGCAAGCAAGCACATGCCTGCAAGTGATATTGGCGATGTGTTGGCCAAGCTAAATCAACCAGCGGTCATTTTCCAAGAGGTGATTGATCAAGGAGGTGAGGCGGTTTCTGCTTCTGAATATCATCAAAATGGCTTAGTCACCGAGTTTAAGTACAGCATTAAACTGAGCGAGACATTTAAACAAGGCAAACTGGCTTGGTTAAAAAGCTTTGGCGAAGCTTGGGGCATGATGCCAAGTTATAAAGCCGTAGTATTTACAGACAACCATGATAACCAGCGTGGGCATGGTGGTGCGGGATCTATCGTTACCTTTCATGATGGTAAACTATACGATTTAGCGAATGTATTCATGCTGGCGTATCCTTATGGTTATCCTAAAGTGATGTCTAGTTATGAATTTAATGGTGACACTGATGCTGGTGGCCCTTCGGTGCCTGTTCATCAAAATGGTAACTTCAATTGTACTAGTCAATTATGGCAGTGTGAGCATCGTCGCCCAATGATTGCAGGTGCAATGCAGTTTAGAAATCATACTAATGGCAATTGGACTGTGGCAAATTGGTGGGACAATGGTAATAACCAAATTGCTTTTTCTCGCGGTAATTTAGGCTTTGTCGCCATTAACCGGGAATCTTCTAGTATGGTTCAAAGCCTGCAAACAGGGCTCCCTGCCGGAACCTATTGTGATGTGCTAAGTGGAGGTATCGGTCAAGAAAACTGCGCAGGTAAAAGCATCGAAGTTGATACCAACGGTTACGCACAAATTAATTTAGCAGCTATGGATGCCGTAGCCATTCATCATCAAAGTAAGTTGACAACCCCACCGCAGACTGGTGATTGGCAACGTACATTAGTTTTTATTAAAGCTGAAACTCAATCGGGTCAGGATATGTTCGTCCGAGGTGGTCTTGATCATGCCGCAGCATTGCAGCGAGGGATTGATTGCGGCGCCGATCCTACTCTTTGCTCTTTACCTATCAAGCATTTGAACATGCGAAACATGACAACTTCGGCTTGGAAAGTGGCTGATAACAGGTTGGATTGGCTAGCGGCTGAAATTGGGCAGTCTAGTGGTGCCCAAGGGAGTCCGCTGGATTGGACAACCAATATTTGGCCTGCTAGCTGGGGCGCGGAAAAACGTTACGACAGCGATGGTTTTGGCGTCATGTCACTCAACCAATGGGGAGCACATTACTGGTTGCTGGAAGTAGAAATGGATTGTAGCAAAGCATTCAACGGTTGGTTTGAAGTAAAAGCATTCGTTAAAAATGGTCAAGGTTGGGAGGGGGATATTAACCAACAAGGCACACCATATGCGAGCAATAATCATTTTGCTCAATGCGGAAAGTTGAATGTGTTTGAGTTTGGCACAAACTCTGTTCTCATTTTACCCTAATGTTTTTAAAAAATGCTCGCTTATCATCTAGGAGAAAAGGGCTAAATCAGCTTAATTGCGTTTAGGTTTTCGTATATGTGTAGCGAGCTAGAGTTCCAAGGTCGTGATCTGTTGATATCGTAGAGTGCCTAAACTAACTCACCTACACGGCCTCAATTAAGTGGTACAGTATCGCGTTATCCTCTTCCTTGTTTGTGGTGGATCTAAATATTCAGTTTTTGCGGTTGATGACGAACGGCTTGATAGCGCGAGCTGAGCAGTTGCTATTATGTTTCACTTTTTGTCGTCGAGTTCGCGGAACGAGTTTCATCATTGCCTTAGTGTGTGATCAATGACCTCACCCATTTCGATTTTAGTACTACCTTTTGCGCTGATTTATCTAACCGAGTTTTAAACTGCGACGATAATGTTGTGCTTCAGTGCCCAATCAATTTTATATACTTAAACTCGGCCTATTAGATATGAAAGGGCTATCCATCAATAATGATAAATACAAAACTTTACGAGGTTAAATTATGTCCAGTTTAAACTGTTTTTTAACAAGTAAAACATTGAAAAACAATAACTTGATTTAGATCATTAAACGGAGTTATAAAACAATTGTCAGCGCTGTCATTGATAACTATTATCAACTTGCTGTTTGCGAATGGGCCCAATTACATATCAGCAACTAGGCTTTCTATAAGATTAAATAAGGAAAATTTATAATGAAGAAGTTAGGTTTCGCTCTATCCTTTGCCGCCATGCTTGTGTCAGCAAGTAGTGTTGCCTTATCCAATCAAGCGCATGATATTGATGGCTTTGAACGTGTCACAGAGTACGCTAACGGTCCTATAGCAACCGCCGTACTAGCAAGTGAATTTGCACATAACCTTAAGGTTGATTTATATCCAAGAGGCGAGGGAGATTTTTGCAGCTACGCGAATGTATATCACCATACATCGGGCGAGCAAATTGCGCATGCAGATGTCCAACTACTGTCTAGCAATACTTCTGTTCTACAAGCTGTAGCCGACATTCCAGAGCAATACTTGACTGATAATAAACGAGTTGAGGTTGCGTGCACTAGCGCTGCTGGTGAGCAGTATGATGTTTATGTTAACGTTCCTGGAGCACCGCTTGTACAGTGGGATATTAGTGCACAGCCTGCTGGGGAGTTTGTTCATCGTCCAAATACATATGGTTATCATAGTGCCTATCGGGTCAAGAGTCATTTAAATGTCGACAGTCAGAGCAACGGTGGGCGCTGTAGCACATTATCCAATCGCGGTGTAGAGCTCGGTTTGTTCCATGGGGAAAATGGCAAAGGGCCTTTCCATTCAGATATATTTACAACAGATATTACCGTGGATAATTCTCAAGCTGGAAAACAAGTACTGTATCAAATCATTGAATGTGAGAATGCAGCTGGTAAAACCTTAGCAGTCAAAGTGTTGTCATTAACAAATCCAACCGGTATTTATATAGTTCATGAAGAGTTAGTAGTGAAGTAATACCACGTGTCGTACGAGCGTGGCCATCGCCACGCTCACTAAAACGATTTTCTCCACCTTTATGACCTTTGTGCGACTTCAGGACCAAATATATTCCATCTAATTTAGTCCAGATTTACATTCCTCAGCTCTGTAAAGATTACATCCAAACGATGCTTAAACTTTAATGTTTATATATTTCATGAAGTTATATGGTGGTATCAATTCTGCATCTATCTCAACATCATTAGCGTATTGAAGGAGAGAAGGATGAAGAGCTCAGATAATATTTCAGTTGCAATCTTGGCTACTGACGGATTTGAACAAAGTGAGCTGATTAAACCTAAGCAGGCACTTGAAAACGCAGGATTTAATGTTGATATCATTTCTTTAAAAAAGGGCGATATTACTGCTTGGAATGAAGACAATTGGGGTGAGAAAGTCGCCGTTGATTTAACTTTGGACGAAGCCATCCCCAGTAAGTATGCTGGGCTTGTTTTACCTGGCGGATTATTCAACCCCGATAAATTAAGGCAAGAAAAATCTGCGGTTAAATTTATTCAGGCCTTTTCACAGTTTGGTAATAAACGCCCAATCGCGGCGATATGCCATGGCCCTTGGCTGCTAATCGAAGCGCAGCTAGTGGAGGGAAAAACGCTTACCTCTTTCCCAAGTATCAAAACCGATCTTAAAAATGCCGGTGCAGACTGGGTTGACCTTAAGGTTGCGGTTGACGACAACTTGATCACAAGTCGCAATCCAAATGATCTTGACGCTTTTAATAAAGCAATCATCGAGGCTTTGCAGCAAGATACTATCAATTAATCGAAAGAGTGGGTTTGTGCCGTTTCAAGCAGACGCTAATAGGTATAAATAAGGAGAAGATAATGTCAGACATAAAGAAAACCTTCTGGGAAGCGCTAGACAGCAGCCCCAACGTGATGATTGGTTTGAGTGATGACAATAATCACCATGAGCCAATGCGAGCACAGTTGGATAAAGACGCCAACGGCGAGTTTTGGTTTTTTACCAGTAAAACAAATCGTATTGCTAAGTGTGGTAAAGCAACAGCACAATTTTCCAGTAAAGGGCACAATGTATTTGCATGTATTCGCGGACATTTAATTGAAGAAACACGACAAGACGTACTTGATGCCCATTGGTCAAGGCAGACCGAGAGCTGGTTTGAAAAGGGTAAAGATGACCCCGAGCTTATCATGCTCCGTTTTGAACTGGACGATGCTGAGATTTGGCATGTTAGCCCCGACTTGAGCGGCTTATTGAAACTAGCGGTTGGGAAAAATGTAGAACCAGAAGAAATGGGTGAGCGAGAAACGGTTCGCTTTAGGTAGCTATAATACCCAATGTAAATAAGTAACCAAGGCGTAAAGACGGTTTTTGTTTTTGCGCCTTAAGTGCTTCCACTCATACGAAAATACTCCAAAATGTATTGTTAGTAGTTTAAATATTTAGGACTTCGGGGAATTCTCTGGACAACGGCTAACACTGTGATAACAATGAATGTATTGATTTAAAAGTAAGCAGTTTCAGCGAATTCAGGAGTTTACATGGCCACCGAGGATACCTTTGATAATTGGCAACACGCCTTATCTGCCAGTTACGAGCAATTAATCAATCAGCTTGTTACTTATACACCCCAACTGCTGGGCGCGGCACTCATGCTGCTTGTCGGTTGGGTAGTGGCTTGGCTATTGAGCAAGCTGACTATTTCGTTATTTAAGCTGTGTAATCGTGCGTTGGTAGGCTTAAGCCAACGAGTGCAAACCGAACAAACGCTTCAGCTAAATCTAAAACATGCTCGATTAATAGGGAAAACCGTGTTTTGGGTCACGATGATGTTTTTTATCGCTGCAGCTACATCCAGCCTTGGTTTAAACTTTTTCAGTGATTGGATCTCCTCGCTACTTAGCTACTTACCAAATCTCCTCGCTGGGATATTTATTATCGTTGGTGGTTATCTGCTTGGCAATTTAGCTAGTGCCATGGCAAGAGCCGGTGCGCAGTCCGTTGGGTTTGCGCGAGTCGAAGTCGCGGGTAACGTAGCCAAGCTCGCGATCTTATTTACTGCAACGGTAATAGGTATTGAGCAACTAGGGATCAATATTCAATTTGTGACCAATATGGTAGTGGTGCTGACAGGCGTACTATGTGCAGGAGTTGCATTGGCCTTTGGTCTTGGGAGTCGAGAGCTAATCGCAAACACCGTTGCAGCAAAACAAGCGCTGCGTCACTGTCGAATTAACGATCAAATTGAAATTGCGGGCGTTTCAGGCACGCTGACCGAAATTACAGCAACGATGTTAGTGATTGAAACCCAAAAAGGGAGAACTCTAATACCGGCTAGGCAATTTTTACAGGACTCGGCACATATTACCGCGACACACAGTCATTCAAGTAAGCAGTAGGGAGGCTCTATGTCAGCGTTAAACCTCAAAATTGCGCAACACTTTTTACAAGAAGAGCCAGCAGGCGCCGCGCGTTTACTTTCTTTGCAAACGCCAGATGTAGCTGCTGAGTTACTAAAAACGTTACCAAATGAAGTTGCTTTAAACGTACTTAAAGTCATGCAGCCTCGCAGTGCAGCGGAAATTCTGATAACGCAAACGGATGTGGATATTGCTAGGTGGCTAGGTAAAATGAAGTTGGCTGATATTGCTGCTATCTTAAGGCATTTACAGGACGAAGAACTTGCACGTTTTCTTAATCTCATTTCAGTAAGACGACAAACACTCTGTAAGATGTTAATTAACTACCCAGATTATACCGTGGGAGCATGGGTTGAAACAGATGTATTAATTCTTGAAGAAACTATGACAGTTGAGGAGTCACTGCTGCGCTTAAAAAAACGTGACTATATCGGGTTTGCGCTAGTTTATGTGGTAAATCAGCATCGCCATGTGGTGGGTCAGTTGTCACTAACACATTTACTTCGGAAAGCGGCGCAACAGAAAATTGCAGATTTGATGGACACTCACGTCGTTTCTCTAAGTGGTTATACAGAGTTGCATAGTGCATTGAAATCGCCCGTTTGGGCACAACAAGATCAAGTTGCAGTTGCCAGTCGAAGTGGTGATTTTATTGGGGTATTGCCACATTACAGAGTGAGAAGTGCACTTGGCCGAATGGATGAAACACAAGACAAGCAAAGCGAATCTTTAGATTTGTTAGATGCCTACACCAGTTCGTTTGCCAGCATGTTAGATACATTGGTGCCAGTTAAGGTCAAGGGGAAATAAGCGATGAGCGCAGCAAAAGATACACTAGATTCAGCGGTAGAGCAGCTCAGTGAGGAGTTTTTAAGTAAGTTTCCGCTTAAAAGTGCGCAGCTCCTCGGCACTTTACCTCCAGAAGAAGCCGCTGAATTATTACAACAGCAGGCACGACATATCATTTATCGTCTATGGAAATATTTGCCACCAGGAGCCGCTGAGCAGATTTTTACGCAATTCCCGGTAGATTATCAAGCGCAGTTTATAGCGAGCCTAGATAGCCATATTGCGGTTGGACTATTGAACAAACAATCGCAGGAAGCGCAGCAGGCGTTACTTGTCAAATTAACGGAGCAGCATTCAACCATAGCAGATGAACTTAGTGAGCTGCTGGTTTTTCCTGAAAATACTGCAGCGAGAATGATGAACAAAAAGGTTCAAGCGTTTTACTCAGATACCACACTACGTGAAGTGCTCTCGCAGCTGAAGCGATTAGACGGTAAAGTGCCAGATGTCATCTATGTGCTAAACGAACAGCAGGATTTGGTGGGCGAAACAACACTCAATGTTTTAGTGGGAAGCTCCTCAAGTAAAACTCTGATGCAGGTTGCGACACCGATCCGAGTCACGTTAAATGTGATGGATCATAAAGATCAGGTTGTGGAAGCGTTTGAAGGGCACAAAGTGCGAGCAATTCCAGTACTTGATGCGCAGCAACAGCTAGTTGGGCAGATCCGATTCTTTGATGCCTATCAATCAACCAAAGAAGATTTAGCGAGTGATATGCAGACCATGGTAGGTGCAAGTAAAGACGAGAAAGCCTTATCAAGTAGTTGGTTTGCAGTAAAGAAACGGCTTCCATGGTTACAGATTAACTTATTAACCGCATTTGCGGCTGCTGCAGTCGTGGGGGCATTTGAGGGGCTGATTGCTCAAGTTACCGCTTTAGCTATTTTACTACCAGTGGCAGCTGGGCAGTCGGGTAACGCAGGAGCTCAAGCTTTGGCCGTAACGATGCGAGGCTTAACGCTACGAGAAATTTCGACGCGGCACTGGTATCAAGTGATGCTAAAAGAGATGATGGTTGGGCTGTTAAATGGGGTAGCAATAGCGGTTACGTGTGGTATTGGTGTATATCTGTGGAGTCAATCACTCGGTCTTGCACTTGTTATTGCGCTGGCGATGATATCGTCTCTTGTCATTGCGGGAAGCTCAGGCGCTATTGTACCAATAGCATTGAAAAAGTTTGGACTCGATCCAGCGCAATCTTCATCAATTGTACTGACGACAATTACAGATATAGCAGGTTTTATGTCATTTTTAGGGATTGCGTTGTTGTTGTCTGATATGTTGCCGAAAGGCTAAGAGAGGAATGGGGTAATTCGTAGAGCTAGTGCAGGCACTAGCTCTGAGCAATACGTATTAGTTAACTACTACGTTGCTTGCTTGAGGACCTTTCTGGCCTTCTTCAACTGTGAAAGACACTGATTGGCCTTCAGTTAAAGTTTTGAAACCGTCAGAAACGATAGCACGGAAGTGTACGAATACATCTTTACCGCCGTTTTCTTGAGTGATGAAACCAAAACCTTTCTCTTCGTTGAACCACTTAACTGTGCCATTTACTGTGTTAGACATAATTGAAACCTTTTTCAAAAAATTAATTGTGTGGTGAAAATCACCGATAAAGCGATAGATAAAACTTAGCTAGTAACGCATTGGTATATCTATAAACGACTTTTTAAAAAAAAGAGTATCAAGAAAAAACAGTGCAGCAGTAGTAAGTGCTCTAAGTATCTAAAGCCAGCATATAGTATAGCGTTCTTATGGCGCTGTCCAATGAAGTTTGCAACTTTTTTGTTTAAAAAGTGAGCTATGATGAGTTTTGAGCGGATTTATTGGTGGAACTTTGATTGTGATGAACGAATTTGAAACGTGTGTTTTCTAGCCTTGCGTGCTTAAAATTTACTGTTGTACAAGGCTTGGCTTAGAGGTATTTCAACGAATACCTATTTGCTTGGAAGCGCTGAGAGATAACACTTCCAAACTTTTAACTATTTGTATCTGTTGATTTCAACCTGGATCACCCCATCTTCAGGCGTTGAATTAAAGTAGAAGGGATGATCTTGCCAGCGTTCATCGCTCCCAAATATTTTACCAATAGCCGTTGCGGTTTCGATTGGCTCGTCTTTATTAATATATATATCTACTCGACAGGCCGTTTCACGGCAGTCAATATTAGTTACGCGTAGCTTGTTTAGAATACCGTTTTCCATGAAAAAGTAATGAATCTGATCGGAAAATTCGTATGCCCAAGTTTCGTCTACAGATTGTTCGTTAAAGTCTTTATCATTCGAAGGTATGATTACTCTTTCTTCACTTTCTTTGGGTTTTTTGATTTCAGTATATTGATTAGTTGTATTCTCATTCGCGAACTTGCCATTAGGCTTTGGCTTGCTGATAGCTATTTCTTCGAGGTGTGGTTTTAAATTGCCTGAAGCCTGAATGTTGTTGGAGAGAGCCGCGATACGTTCCTCCAAGTTATCTCGCTCAAACTCCAAGTCTGAGATTACCGCATTCAGATAGATAGAGTAAGCAGCTAATAGAAAAATTCCTGTTGCTGTGAGGTATCGCATAGTAAATCCTTGTCTATTTGGTAATTATTATATCTTTAATACCAATTTGCTCCTTCAAATTGAACAAGAATTAAGACTAATTGGCATAATAGTCTTTTATATCATTCAGTCATGGTAAACGGAACTGAGCTAAGAGTGTTTTAGCTTCAAAACTATCAAATTGCCCACCAATATGCAGTAAGTGTTGGCTATCTTTGTTAAAGATAAAAAGCTCATCAAAGCTACGAGTGTAGTTGGTCAGCGATACGGCCAGCCAATCACCAGTGTTAAATATGCCAATGTCGTTAGGTGATATAAGCTCATGGACTTGATAGGCAATGTTGTAATCAATGGCTGGATTATCTTTGTTTTTTAATGCGATAAAATAAGACGCAAAATCCAGTTCATACTTGCTATGTAGACCGCCGGTAATATTCTCAGCCGACTTCTCTTTGTTCATTTTACGTCCTTATAAAGGATACATTTTAGGAAAGAGGAGCATATGGTGCATGAATAACTGCTTAATTAAATTTGAATTGTGAATGTTCCTTTTTAACCTGAATTCCCTTTTTACGATTGGCTTACTCCTCTGCCACTGCTGCGTTGTCTATTACCTGCCTCAATGCTGCATCCATCTTTAGGATAAAGTCTTGTTTAAATGGATATTTTTCTTCAAACCCTTTTAAGTACCCAATGTGGGCAGTGCGACGCATTACTATTTTATCTTCAACAATATTACTGGTGTTTAAACTTGGTGTTATCTGCGACATTTTATTAATACCAAGTAACGTGGAAAGGCGATCATTGACGTAACAATCAACGCGCCCACGAGCGAGCTTTTCGATATTTGAACGTGTGCTTTTGTTTTCCCAAAGTTGAATAAGCCCTTGTTTTTGCGCTTCCATTAGGCTTTCATCTAAGATGATATAGCCAGCATTAATGCCAATATTAAGTACTCTTTCTGGTTTAACATGAGGCAAGTTTTTTAGCGTGATCCCTTGATTGCAAAAGGCAACAACTACTTCTTCTTGAAGGGGAATTGAATACGGCCAGATATAGGGGCGTTTTTTGATATGAATATAAGGAGGCATTAACGCCATTGCTTCACCGGATGCCATCGAGGAAACGCCTCGTTTCCAAGGTACCGCTTGCAAATTAACTTGATATTCATGACTCAGCAACCGCGCAGCTTGCTTCACTATATCGACATAGATACCATAAAGCTCGCCGTTAATTTGATAACTATAAGGCGGGTAAGCATCGTCGACCAATATGGTGACTTTGATAGGTGCCGAGTATTCAGGTTTATGTGGAGCGGCGCTAGATAAAAGCGGCAGAGAGATACAGTAGCAAATAAAAACAAAGCGAAATAAATTCATTTTTCACTTATGTACGTAGTAGTCATTTTTTAAATATAGCTAACAAATAGCTAGTTTGTTAGGTTGGGGTACTCAACTTGTGTTATGGAGAGCTTAGGCTATATATTCCCAATATGAACGTATTTGATATGCTTCATTATTGCCTGATTGAAGCACTTAGGTATTGACACTGCTAATGTCTATTTAGAAACTTTTTTAGAGCAGATGTCTACTAATGAAAGGGATAACAGATGAATATACACGTTGATTTTGCCGCTCAAGTCTATTTTTTTCTGGTGGTAGTTTCAGCTGGGATCAGCATACTTTTGGTCAAAAAAGCAAAAATGGGAAAGCTTGAAATGTTTATCGGTTTATTTATGAGTTTACTGCCACTGTTTTCTCTTTTGTTTATTCTCGTCATGCTTTGTATCGCGAACTCGAACAAAAAGTTAGCTGAATAGTTGAGCAAGAAGCAAACAAAGGAGGCTAAAGCCTCCTTTGTTTATGTGACCGTTGACTACAGTTTATTTTCAGCGAGTGCGATAAAGAAACTATAGCTTAATGCAACATCGTGAATACGCTTAAAGCGACCAGATGCACCACCGTGGCCGGCTTCCATATCGGTTTTTAGCAGCAGTAAATTATCGTCGGTTTTATATTCGCGTAGCTTAGCAACCCATTTTGCAGGCTCAAAGTATTGCACTTGAGAATCATGCAAACCCGTGGTTACAAGCAGGTTTGGATATGCTTGGGCTTTAACTTGATCATAAGGTGAGTAAGACAGCATGTAGTCAAAATATGTCTTCTCATTTGGATTACCCCATTCATCGTATTCATTTGTGGTCAGCGGTAGTGTTTCGTCTAGCATGGTATTGATCACGTCAACAAATGGTACAGCTGCATGTACACCATCGTACAACTCCGGCGCTTGGTTAATGACTGCACCCATTAATAGGCCACCCGCGCTGCCACCTCTGGCATAAATACGTGAAGCATCACCATATTTTTGCTCAACGAGTGCTTTTGTAACGTCAACAAAGTCGTTAAAGGTGTTCTTTTTATTTAACTTTTTGCCGTCATCATACCAAGGACGGCCAAGCGTTTCTGAACCACGAATATGGGCAATCGCATAGACAAAACCACGGTCTAAAAGGCTTAAGCGGCTTATAGAGAAAGTTGGCTCAACATTAGAACCGTATGAACCATAACCGTATTGTAGTAACGGGTTAGAACCATCTTGCTTGAACTTATCTTTACGATAAACAATTGAAACTGGTACTTTTATGCCGTCACGTGCGGTAATAAAAATACGTTCAGATTGGTAGTCTTCAGGTTTAAAGTCGCCCAATACTTTATCTTGCTTTAGCAGTGTTTTGTCTAAACTAGCAAGGTCGACATCATACACAGAAGCTGGGGTTGTCATACTCTGATAACCAATTCTTACCGCATTTGCGTCTAGGTTTTCGTTACCCGTTAAATAAACGGCGTAAGCCGGATCGTTAAAGGTCAATCGCTTGCTTTCGTTATTGTTTAAATTTAACACGGTGATTTGGCTAAGGCCATTTTCACGCGTTTCGTAAACGAGGTGCTGATTAAATAGCTCAAAGCTATCTAGTTTTGCACCGGCATTGTGTGGCACGACGGTTTGCCATTTTGAAATATCACTTGCATCGCCTGCTTTAACGCGCATCAGTTTAAAGTTTACCGCGCCTTTGTTGGTGTGGATGTAATACCAGTCGCCAAGTTTAGCAATGCTATATTCGTGACCACTTTCTCTTGGAATAAAGCGCTCTGGAGTTGCCTTAGCATTATCTGCGTCTAGTAAAGAAACACCAGACGCTTCGGTACTTGAGTGGTGAATGTATATTTTGCTCTTGTCTTTGCTCTTTGAGATATAGGTGTAATAGCTGTTATCTTTTTCTTCGTAAATCAGTTCATCTGAGCTTTGGGCTGTGCCTAGAGTATGACGGAATACTTGATAACCGAGTAAAGTAACCGGATCTTTTTTGATGTAATAGATGGTCTTGTTATCGTTAGCCCAAACAATAGGACCTGAAGCGCCTTCAATTGTATCGTCCAATAACTTGCCTGTCGTTAAGTCTTTGATTCTAATCGTATAGATTCGACGACTTAACGTATCTTCAGCAAAGGCTAGTAGGTTTTCGTTGGTTGAAATGGAAAGACCGCCGACACCGTAATAGTTTTGACCTTCAGCACGGATATTCGCATCAAAGATAGCTTCTGCATTTTTGCCATCTTTGTGTTCGCTGCGGTAATAAGTGAAATATTCTTTGTCACCTTCAGTGGCACTAAAATAATAGTAACTGCCGTTTAGTACCGGCACACTGCGATCATCTTTGACCACTTTGTTTTTGATTTCTTCAAATAAGGTTTGTTGGAGTTGCTCTGTGTTTACAAGCTTACTGTCGGTATAGGTATTTTCTTTGGTTAAGTGTGAAAGCACCTTTTCATCGCTTCTGGTATCGTCACGCAGCCAATGATAATTATCGATAAGTTCTTGACCGTGAATGGTCGTTTTGTGTGGAACTTTTTCTGCAATTGGTGCCATAACAGTGGCTACCTGCTCAGCTTCTACTTTAGGTGATGTATGTTGTGACGGAGCCTCTTGGCAACCAAGTACTGCAAGCAAAGATGCAGCCACTACTGTAAATTTAAATTTCTTCATTTGTTGTTCTTGTATAATAAATCAATCGCCCCAGTCTAAACTAGTTCTCATTATGAGGACAACTAATTGAGACGATATTTTGTAACAATCGTGGAAAATAAGATGTTAGTTTTTCAACTAGTCAATATCAAAACGTCCAACTAAACGCTCTAGATCTTTTGCTAAATCAACTAATTGGTCTGCGCCTGCGTTTAATGCCGCAGTCTCTTCACCGACTTGCCTTACAGAAACATCAACCGAGTCGATTAACCGTCTTGTATGACCCGCATTCTCCCCCTGCAATGAGGCTTGTGACGCTATATTCGAAACAGATGCTTTAATTCTTGACACTGCCTGCGCGATATCAGCAAACGCTTGTTGAGCGCTTTGTGATTGTTTGATAGTTGTCTCAGATTCGCTTACGCTTGACGTCATTTGGGCTGATACCGCCCTAGTTTGCGCAATGAGGTTGGTTAACACTTGCTCTATTTCTTGCGTAGCATCATGCGAGCGCTGTGCAAGCGTTCTTACTTCATCAGCAACCACTGCAAAGCCTCGGCCTTGTTCACCAGCACGAGCAGCTTCGATCGCTGCATTTAATGCCAAAAGGTTAGTCTGCTCTGCGATAGAACGGATCACGCCTAAAATGTTCGTGATATCTTGGCTTTCGCTTTCGAGTTGGTTCATGGCGTTGGCGGACTCAGCCAACGAATGATTGAGCCTCGCAACCTGCGATACCGTGCTTTCGATCGTGCTATTACCACGCTGGGCGTGATCGTCTGCAGTGACAACATCCTCCAAAGTATGACCGCAGCTTTCACTGATCTGTGCAGCAAGTTGCTCCACAGTTTCAGTGGTCGTGGTAGCACTGGCGGAGTCTTCAGCCTGCGCATGGCATTGATTACGGATATCATTGATACTCTTTTGTGACCCTAATGCAGCATCATTCAACGTTGAGGCATTACTTTGAATATCTTTCACGAGCGCATTAATTGAGTCCAAGAATTTATTGAACCATGCGGCCAACTCTCCAATTTCATCGTTGGTGACTACTTTTAAACGTTTGGAAAGATTGCCTTCACCTTGTGCTATTTCTTTCAAACCTTCAGACACCATTTCGATAGGCTCAACTATCTTGTTGGCAAGCGTTATTGCGATAATAATAAACAAAATTACCATGATGACCGCGATAATAGTGATACTAATCGTCATATCTAAAGCTGAAGCTAAGATTTCATCTTCATCGATCACTGCGATAAATTGCCAGCCGAGTGTGTCAGAGCGATAAATCTTAGCATTATAAGTCTTATTGTCTGTTTCGATAGTGAGATAGGGTTCATTTGTGGCGCTGCGAATGGCTTTGTAAAGTGGGCTGGTGAGATCTTTAATGTGTTTAAAGTTATTATTTTTATTTTTTGGATCGGCAAGTACAGTGCCTTCGGCATCAAGAAGAATTAAATACCCAGACTCCCCAAGACGAATATTGCTAACGATATCGGTCAGTGTAGCAAGCGTTACATCTAATGATTGCACGCCAATTACTTTGCCGTCACGTTTTATACCTGTGGCAACAGAAACCATAGCTTGTCCTGTTACTCCTTGGTAAGGCTCAGTAAGAATAACCTTGCTAGGATCTTTAGAGGCATTTTGATACCAAGGCCGTTTTCTTGGATCGTAATTGCCAAGGGGTTCCGCAGGATACTGAATAAAACCTCCGGATCCAGTGCCAAGATATACAAACAATAATTCTTCGTGGGTTTGTCCAAATGCACGGTAAAGCTCAAAAATATTGCTTTCGGTTTGACCATTTTGTAGCGGAGTCATCGGTTTTTCAGCACCAAAATAAGTGGTGGTATCTTGACCCACCTGTTGCACGGCCTTGGACTCGGCGAGGAAGCGCGCATTTTTCTTCATCTGTTCAAAAAACAGTACAAAAGACTGTTCGGCTTGTCTTATCTCATTGCCAGAAGCATCAAGGAATTTATCAAGAGAGTCTCTTTTGGTCTGAGAAATGCTGACCACAGAAATCGCTAAAATAGGAATGATCACAGTGAGAACAAAGCTAATAATGAGCTTTTTGCGCATTTTCATACAGACAACCCTTAAATATCCGAGTGTTTTTATTATGCTCCTAGAGGGAGCGTATATTCTCAGGGTAAAATCTGAGCCACGGGCGTGGCTCGTTAAAGTCTGTATTATAAGCACGTTGCAGTGGCAGATTTCACCAGTCAAGGCGCTTCAGAAATTAAAACTAATGTTACCCCTCTAATAGGTTTAGCATTGGATCTCATGTTTTTTAAGTAATTTATAAAAATCAGAGCGATTACGTTGTGCAAGTTTTGCAGCTTCCGACACATTCCCTTCGCAAAGTGCCAGTACTTTTTGGATGTAGTCATACTCAAACTGACGTTTCGCTTCATTTAATCCTGTAAACGCATTCTGCTCTTTATCTTTAGGCAGGGCTTTTTGTACGATATCTTCAGTGATCATTTTACCAGGCGTAATAGCAACACAATGCTCCACGATATTATGGAGCTGACGGATGTTGCCCGGCCAATGGTAATTCAACAAGTGCGTAATACTTTGTTGGTTAAATTGCTTTTCGCCATCGCTAAGTGTACTTAAGAAGCGTGATGCAAGTAGTGGAATATCTTCCAATCGCTCTCTTAAGCTTGGGATTTCAACAGACACCACGTTTAAGCGATAGTATAAATCTTCACGAAACTGCTTTTCCGCAACGGCGCTTTGAATGTTCTTATGGCTTGCAGAGACAAAACGAACATTGACCTTATGCTCGGTTTGGCCGCCCACCGGACGAACGGTTCGTTCTTGTAAAACACGCAGTAGTTTAACTTGCAAATCAAGCGGCATATCACCAATTTCATCGAGGAATAGGGTGCCGCCATCTGCCGCTTGTACTAAACCCTCTTTGTCGCCCACCGCGCCGGTAAACGCCCCTTTTTTATGGCCGAAGAGCTCAGACTCCAATAGGTGAGCGGGCATTGCGCCACAGTTAATCGCAATAAATGGGCCTTGCGCCTGATTACTGGCTAAATGGATTGCTTTTGCTGTCACTTCTTTACCGGTACCGCTCTCGCCTTGAATAAGAATATTTGCGTTACTGCTGGCAAGCGCTTGAATTTGCTGCACCAATTGACGCATTGCGGCACTTTGGAATAACAACCCATGGAAGTTATTTGGATCCGAAGTTTGTGCAGTTCTTACTTTTCCTGCAAGCGCTTCATTGATGACATCGAGCATTTGCTGAGAGTCAATGGGTTTGGTTAAAAAGCTCACAAAGCCCTGTTGCATGGCATCTACAGCGTCTGGAATTGAGCCGTGAGCAGTCATCATTACAACGGGCATGCCTGTGTAATACTTCTTTATTTGCTCATTAAGTTCAAAGCCATTCATGTGCGCCATTTTCAAATCGGTGATGACCAAGTCGATAGGCATTTGCTTGAGGATATTTAACGCTTGCGTACCGCGATGCGCAACTTCAACTTCGTAGCCATGGCTTTCTAAACGCATTGCCAATAGCTCAGTTAAAGACGTATCGTCATCCACTAAAAGTAACTTTGCGCCCAGTGGTGTCTGACTCATAGTGAATCCTCCTCAAGTGATGGGGTTTCAGAAAGATCGGTTTCTAAACGTTGTTTTTCTATGTCGGCAAGCTTTTGCTTTAGTTCGGCAAGCTGCTTTTGTGTTTGTAACAATTGCTCTTGGTGCTGTTGCGCCTTGTTGTCAGCGTAATAATTACTGATTTTTTGCTCACGAAGACTTTGAGTATGCCAAGCTAATGATTCAAACCAAATGTTGTAATCTTCTGGCCAATAATCTTGTAGTTTTACTTCTTCAATGGCTTTAAGTTGCTTGGTGGTTGAGTCTGTACCGCAATAGGTGTGAATAAAGCCTTGTAAGTGCAGCGCGCCTTTGTAGTAATCGTTAAATGTCACGTTATGTTTTTTAGCGCATTGGCTGACTAAGGCTTTGATCAACTCAGTTAAAGGCACAAACTTTGCGCTGGTTTCTGTTTTTACAGGACCAATAAATTGCTTCGTTTGCTCGACGTTTTGCTCCGTTGTGGCACAACCACCGAGCAAAAATAGCGTGATACTTAATGCGATGTATTTCATTTTGGATCCCTTTTTGGAAAGGCGACTTGAATACTGGCTCCAGACTCTACTGATAACCATTTCACATAGCCTTTTAATTGCTTCACACACTCAGAGACAATGGCTAAACCTAAGCCACTGCCATTATTATTTTTATTTTTCTCACCACGAACAAATGGCTGGAATAGTGAGTCGGCTTCATTGATGTCGATGCCATCACCGTCGTCACGGACTATCAACAATACTTCGCCATTTTGTTCTTCAATTGAAATAGTGACATTGCTTTTAGCGTGATCAATGGCATTGCTCACTAACTGAGTTAACACTAATTTGCATGGAAGATACGGCACTTTTAGGTCATCATGATTTTGCCAGTTCACTATCACATCAGTCTTTCCTAGCTTATCGCTAAGATGCTTAGAGACTTCTGCTTGGATAAGATTCATTTCGGCGTCGTGATGTAGGCTATCAGGGTGACTGGCCGCGCTATAGCTGAGCAAATCATCGATCAATGATCCAAGCTTTGCAACAGAGTTTTCCATAATGATGAGAATACGCTGTTGTTTTGGATTAACATCTCCAAGCAATCCACTATTTAATAAGCTGCTTCCTTCGTTAAGCGATGCCAAAGGAGTTTTAAGTTCATGAGTAACATGGCGCAAGAAAGTTTCTTTTTGTTGTTGAATACGTTTAAGTTCGAGCCTTAACCAATTTAACCTGTCGCCCAATTGCTGCAATTCATGGCTGCCAGAGAGTTCTACCGACTTATCAAAATTACCTTTACCTACCTCAGATACCGCAGATTCTACCTGATTAAGCTGCTGACAAATCCGGTTGATCAAAAAGATGCTGATCACGACAAGGGTGGGTAGCAAGACAACGAGACCAAACATAAACCATGTTTGCAGCTGCACGAAATGGGCTTCTTGATCAGATAAGCGCTTATTAAGTGTTTGCTGAAAGCTTTCCTCGAATTGATTAAGTACCTTAACCAATTGCTGAAACTCTTCAGCTTTTGAAGTGGCATCGATCTCATCTGGAGCGAACTGTCGCCATTTAGCAACAAACAGCGAATCGGGCAGGTTTATTTTCAATAATTGAATACGTTTTTTGGTGTTTTGCCACTTCTGCTCGATGCTTTCTTGCAGCGTTTCACTTTGCAGCAGCTGATTATTTTGCAGCGCTTTTTCAAGCGCACTGATATCTGCTTTTACAAAATTGTACTCAAGAATAAGTTTTTGATTTTTATTATAAATATCCTGCGTTTTTTGTTGGTTTTTGGACAGTGCTTGGGCGTACCACAAAGTCAGTGTGAGTATTGGAAGCACACCAATAAACATGGCAATAAGTGCCTGTTTTTGTAATGACTGAGAAAAAATTTTTTTCACGATGCTAAATCCTTTAAAAGGTTGCACAAGTTTCAATCAAATGGTGTTGCGAGATTTGCAAAATTTTCTACCCAAAAATTTTCCTGTTGCAAAGCTGCGACAATCTAACATCAAGAAAAATAAAGATTTTTTATTTTTCGCTTTTTTAACTGTTGCCATTTAGCAACAGCCAGCCTTAATCCAACCTTAATCTTTTCAAGTGGTTTTTCTTAACTTGTTGATAAACCGTGTTTTTTCAATTTTGGCATCAAAGTTGGAATAGTTATCTCGAAAGCGAAAAACGAAACGCAGAAACAAATGCAAAATCAGTTTTTAGCTTTAATAGCAAAACGTTTAACACAGAATTTTTAATCTTATGAGGAAAGCACGATGAAAAATCTAGCAATCGCAGTATCAGCAGCAGTAATGACTTTGGCATCAGTAGGTGCACATGCAAACACTGGTTTCGACAAACTAGACATGAATGGTGATAGTTATATCTCTATTGAAGAAGCAAAAGCAGATGAAGGCCTTCTTGCTCAATTTAACGAGCTAGACGCAGACCAAGACGGTCAACTAAGCCAAGCAGAATTTGATAACTACGAAGGTTAATTTACCGAGTTATCACATTATTTTAATCGTTAAGGAGAAGATCATGAAAAATTTACTAGCAGCACTATCAATCACAGGTATGACATTGGTTTCAGCATCGGCTATGGCGATGGACGACTTTGAAAAGTACGACACTGATGGCAGCGGCACAATCAGCATGGCTGAAGCACAGGTTAATCCTAAGTTAGCTGAGCAATTCAAGACACTTGATGTTGACGGTAACGGCGAGCTGAGTGAATCAGAGTACGAGCACTTTGAAGGCTAATTTGAAAGTTTGGTATCGGTGAGTCTTCGGACTCTCCGCCAAGACGGAATTTAAGGAGAATATGATGAAAAATTTACTAGTAGCAGTATCCCTTGCTGGCCTATCAATGGCGTCGGTTAACGCGATGGCCGGTGACGACTTTGCCAAATACGATGCCGATGGCAGCGGCACAATTAGCATGAGCGAAGCAAAAGTAAATCTAAATCTTATTGAGCAATTCACTCAGCTAGACGGGAACGCTGACGGCGAGTTAAGTGAATCAGAATTCGCAAATTTTAAAGGCTAAGTAATAGTCCTCCAACTTCATGAAACGAACAGTATTTAAATCTTTGAGGAATAAATGATGAAAAACGTACTAATTGCACTATCAATCACTGGTTTATCTTTCGCGTCTGTTAATGCTATGGCGGGTGAAGACTTCGCAGCGCTAGATACAGATCAAAGCGGCACAATCAGCATGAGTGAAGCACAAGCACACACGGCACTTGCAGAGCAATTTAAAGAATTAGACGCTGATGCGAATGGCGAGCTAAGCGAAACAGAACTCGCAAATTTTAGAGGCTAATCAATAGCCCTCCAATTTCACGAAACGAACCGTATTTACATTTTTTGAGGAATAAATGATGAAAAACGTACTAATTGCACTATCAATCTCAGGTTTATCTTTTGCTTCTGTTAATGCTATGGCGAGTGAAGACTTCGCTGCGCTAGATACAGATCAAAGCGGCACAATCAGCATGAGTGAAGCACAAGCACACACTGCACTTGCAGAGCGATTTAAAGAGCTAGACGTTGATGCAAACGGCGAGCTAAGCGAAACAGAATTCGCAAACTTCAAAGGCTAATTAGAGTTCGAGAAGTAGATTTACCTGCGCAAGGGAGTGACAGAGGAAAAGGAACTGATGTCAGGGACAGGGAATAGAGTTCAAAGATTATGATGATTGTTGAGTTATTTGGCAACATTACTGATTTGTTCAACTAAGCGCCTTCTTTCGGGCTAGTTTAAACAAACGGTTATAAAGGAATACTTACAGCGAAGCATCGCTATCAGAATCTTTGAGCTCCAAATTGAGAGTTTGGATGTCATTAGGGAAGTTGACTGAAGGATCAGAGTCGGTAAGAGTAAGGCGGTTATTCGCACCGCACCCAAAGCTTGGCTTAACAGCCAAGCTTTTTTTGTTTTGAGTGTATTGATTTTTGTAAGGTGTTAAATGTAACTCTGTGGGTAGCACTTAAAGTTGATATTTTTTCAATCATTGGCTGTGGTGGCGCTAGAATACAGTAACCCATATCCGATCTGATTAAAGTTCAGATAAAATATGATAGGTGGTATAAGGCAAGGAACGGTTGTTAAGACTTTAGAATTTTGACCGCCTATTGCTTTGTAACTTTCCCTGAAAGCAAAATTCTCTTCCAATACATAGCAAAATAAGTGACATGTTGACGAATCCCTAGTTTTTTCTTAATGATATTTTTGTTTTCATCAGTCTCGGTTAGCTTCTCTCGATAGCTTTTGATTTAATTACTTTTTTAGAAAAAAGTATGGCTTCTATTTTTCATAATTAGCATGGTTAGTTTTGTGGACAGCCCAACACACAACAGAATTATCGCAATATTAACAAAAAGAGCTGGCGAGTATTGCAATTCTGTATTTTGAAGCGTTAAGTTAACAGCTACGGCTGTAGGGTATATTATACTAACGAAATAAAATAAGACGATGGCATCTGCCCTGTCATGCAGGTAAATCCAAGGTATGGTCATGTTCAACTTTTTGGTAGTATCAAAATAGGAGTGGAAAAAACGCAGATAAAAAAAGAAATAGAGCATTAGTAGAAATATAGCAACAGCTCCAAATTTACTAAGTATTTCAAAAGGTAACGACAATCCAAAAGCATTAACAGTTCCACTAGTTCTTGCTAGTTCATTTTTTAATATGGTCTGTATTTTAGATATCTCGATATCCTGAAATCCTTCAGTCAATTCCTCTAATTCGGAGAAATTTAAGGAGAAGCTTCCTGACTTCCAACCAAACTTTTCGGGTACTTCTGCAACAAGCATTTCCATGGGTGTAAATGGTTGTTCTTGGGTTTTTACTGGGATGAGTAAACGATTCGAAAATACACTTGCCTCTGTTGGCGTTCCTCCATCGAAATTAAATGGATTGACTCCAAGTATCCTACCCCCAAACAATAAATATCGTGAAGGTCTTTCCGCAGAAAGCAAAGAACGATAAGTATTTTCTTTTAACGATGGAAACTGCTGTAAATGTGTAAATTGACTTTCAAACCATTCCTCATCAAAAATATCTACTAATGACAAATTTTCTGAAGGTGTTGTGAATTGTGAGCCGTCTTCGTATATCGATGTTTGAATATAGCCTAATTTATTTTCATTGCTATCAAAACGGAATTCAATCGGTAATATTTTATTGACATATATGATACGCCTTACTGAGTAAAGCCCGTTCCAGAACTTTTTTATGTTAGCTAACGATAGTGGTTTTTCACCTCTTGTATCCACTGGTGAAAAACTTAAAGCTGGGTATAACCTTAGTGCGTTTTCAATCAAATAGCCCGTATAGTTAACCTTAATCCTATTGGTCTCAGATTTATCTCTATCAACGTAAAATTCTGCAAAGGTTATATTGTTTTCAGAAATTATTTTTTCGGCCTTTTGTGTAAGCCACTCGTTACCAAAACGTGATATGGGTTTCGCAGTGTGAATTTCTTTAAATGCAGTTTTTAAGTTTGTTACGTCATCAATAGCCGTTTCTATCTTTGATTTTTCAGCAAGAAGTGACATTACGACCAATATTGTAGTCAGTATAAGGAGCGTAAAGTTGATTTGTTTTAGATGCGAGATTGTGTTGTTATAAAGTTCGTCCATTGAGACATTCCATATATTTCAATGAAAATAAAAGCAATCTAACCCAAGGTTAAATCAATTTTAGTCTTTTCACAAACTTTATAATAGGGATCTAGAGTGCATCGTAGCATATGCAATTTACAGAATATAAAATTTTATTATGCAGGGCTGCGTTTTTTCTCAAAAAGCACATTTCGAAAAAGAAGTTTTAACGCCCTCCCGCGTACACAACAGGCTGGCAGGATTGGTTCTGCTTTGCATTCGAAAATGTCAGATCAAGTTGCGTCTAATTTAGCTAATTTTGTTAACACCAAGCGATTTTGTCGTACTTTAATTACCACGCGACTTTGTCGTAGTCGCTAATTACCAAGGGAAATTG